>JAHYJH010000067.1 GCA_019429185.1 Vicingaceae bacterium | reverse complement strand
GATTATCCGTTTTTTATTCGCTTGATGTTGGTAACGTATCTTATATGGTTCAAATGGGAGGATATTTACTTTCTGCATATAAAGGAGATGGTCTTGTTTATCACAGAATTACATCGAGGTATTACATCAACAAAAATCTGTTTTTTAATTTAGGATTGAAATCGCATTGGGCAGTTGCCGATTTTATTGAATTTGGTGTTGGATATAAATTTAATGCTCCTTCTAAATGAAAATTTTCAACATAACATTTCCTTTACTACTTATTTTTCTATTTTCGTGTGGAAAGGATTCGAGCTGTATAAAAAATGCCACTGATTACACACCACGAAGTAGCATCAACACATCTTGAAAAAATAGATAAACTGTTGATAAATTTTCGCAGATTACATACACAGATTTGATTTTTCTTTGAAAAATCTGTGAGAAACCACGAACGTAGCATCAATACATTAATTTAAAATAAAAGATATATTGATAAATCTGTGTAAATTAGTGTTCCGATAGTTATCGGAATCTGTGGCAAAGAGAAAAAAAATTAGTAGCAGAGTAGTAACAAATAATTTTTTTAAGCTCCTCCCAACAAACCTTCTTTCAATTTTTTATCAGCAGGATTATCTGACAACCAAATACCTAATAATGCTTTTTTGAATTCAAAGCCTTCAATTTTGGCTTTTACTTTTCCATTTTTTATAACCATCGTGATAGATTTACTTGGCACATAAAAAATATCGAAAACGTCCCCTTTTTTAATTTCATCTTTGAAAGCTGCAATAAATTCATCTATTTCTTTTTGAATAGCCGCTGTATTTTTGTGTGTTGAATTATCAAAACCTTCTTTTACTGCCGCAATCATTTTTTCACTTGTGATAAGCGAAGACACAATTTGTATTTTAATAGACGCAAATTCGTTTTCATTAATAATTTTTTTTGCATCTTTAGATTTTGTTTTCAAATACAGACCTACCACATACATATCCATCCAATATTTGGAACGTACTCCGCCACCATTGAGTTCTAAAGTTGTTTCTCCAACCATAACTTTTTTTGGAAGTGTAACTCCACTAATTGTCATTTGTGCCTCAGCCAGTTGAACTGATGCTAGTGTTAAAATGATTACTATTATTTTTTTCATCTGTTTATATTTGTTATTCGTTTATTTCTATTGTAAATCCTTAATTAATGTTTGCCTGTAATGTCAAGAGGCTGAACTATAATGTTCGAGTTCGAGGCTTTCGAAGTTTTGAAAATCAAGAGTTTACTTTCGTAAATGACTGATTTTTAAAACAAGAATAACGAAGAACTTAGCGAAGCGATCTCATGAAAACCTTTAAAAAACAATAAAAGTTTTGAATAAATCGGACATTATAGACAGACTCTAATTTACCTCTTCTCCTCTAAGTTTTAATTGCAATTCATCATCACGTTTATTCTTTTCATCTTTAGCATGAGCAATACTTGCATTTAACTCATAACCAATTAACAAAACTAATGAATTAAAATATAACCACAACAAAACTACAATTAATGTTCCAATAGAGCCATACACCTTATTATAGGTTGCAAAGTTATTTACATAATAACCAAAACCCGCTGAAAGCAAAATCATTAACCCTGTAGCTAAAGTAGAACCTGCAGAAATAAACTTAAACTTTCCTCCTTGCAAGTTTCCAAAATAATAAATAGATGAAATTCCTGTAAAAAAAACCATTAATAGTGCAAGCATTTTAATTACACCTAATGCACCCAACGAAATGTCGGAAGAAATCCAATCATTTGATATTAAATAATTGATAATTACTTTATAAAAAACCATTAAGAAAATAGCTACAACCATTAACAATGTTAATATTCCTAGTAATAAAAAAGAAATAGCTCGTTGCTTAAAAAACCCAACTTCTTTTTTAATGGAATGATAGGAATGATTAAATTCTAAAATCATTGCATTTACTCCATCGCTAGCAAAATAAATAGCGAATATAAAACCTAATGACAACAGTGTGTCGTGCTTTTTATTTAACAAATCATCAAGCGTACTTACTGCCATTTTAAAAGCTTCGTCAGGCAAAAACTCATCTAAAATAATTAATAAATTGGAGTAAAACTCATCTAAAGGAATGTAGGGAAGCAGTGATAATAGGAAAATTATTGCTGGGAAAAGAGCCAAAAAAAATCGAAAAGCCAACGAAGACGCTCTTGTTGTTAATGAGCTTTCTTGTAGTCCTTTTAATAAGAAAGAAACCACATCAAAAAGAGGGATGCCATCAAAACCGGGCAAAACAATCCGTTTTGACCAGAGCAATGTTTTATTAACGATGCTGATTTGAAGTATTTTATCTACAAATTTTGATGCCATAATACATAAGAAACAAAAATAGCCTATGTTTTTTTCAAACGTAGGCTAAATTATACTTTTAAAAAACATGAAAAGATTACTCTTCTGCTTTTCTAAGTTTCTCAACATAAACAGCTTTTATTTTTTGCTGTCTGTTGGTAATAGAAGGTTTTTCAAATTCTTTTCTTCTTCTTAATTCTTTGATAGCACCTGTTCTTTCAAACTTTTTTTTGTATCTTTTTAATGCTCTTTCGATGTTCTCGCCATCTTTTATTGGTATAATTATCATTCCTTAGTGTTTTTTAATTATTAAAGGGGTGCAAACTTACTTATAAATTTAATATTTGCAACTAATTTACTTCAAAATTTCTCTCGAAATAACTAATTTTTGTATTT
This sequence comes from Vicingaceae bacterium, assembly GCA_019429185.1. GTDB lineage: Bacteria > Bacteroidota > Bacteroidia > Flavobacteriales_E > Vicingaceae > BRH-c54. Next base: position 16,495 of record JAHYJH010000067.1, on the reverse strand, counting down.
CTGAGGTTCCTTCACCTATCGTACAAAGTTTTGAATCTCTGTAAAACTTTTCAGCAGGGTTTTCATAGTTTTTTATTTTAGTATACGATTTTAATAATCTATGTATAAGTAAATATTTACTTAGGTATGCACCACAGCGACCATAAAAAGCATAGTTAATAAAAGTGTTTTTTTCATTGTTTTTCTTTTTTGTTCGTCATTGCGATGGTTTGGCATGGGTAATGTGGGTGGGTAACCCGAAGCAATCTGCTCTTCGATGGGCAGATTGCTTCGTTGCGTTGCACTCCACTCGCAATGACGGTTACTAATCGCTTGGGCGTGCACCACAGCGACCATAAAAAGCATAGTTAATAAAAGTGTTTTTTTATACATTGTTTTTTAGTTTTTAGTTATTCAATTATCACCCTTTGTGTTTCCCTCAAGGGAAAAGGCTCACGCACATTGCCAAAAACCTCCAACCCCTATCTAGCCACACTCATCTTACTTGTATAAACCAATTTACCTGTAGCAGTTTTAACATTCACAAAATACAATCCTTTACTTAGTTGTTTGGTATTAATTTCTTGTTTTTGAGCAATAATTTTTTCTTGATGCACCACTTTACCCATTATATCTATTACTTCTAAGACGTAAGTTGAGTTACTAAGGTTGTGTGATAAAGTAAAAGTACCATTGTTAGGATTAGGATAAAGTTGTACCCTATCTTCATTGCTTAGCTCACTAATACCAACAGGGTTTACAAAAACAGTAACACTATCTATTGTGGTAACGCTGCACTGGGTTTTGGTTACATAATAGGTAGTGGTTACCGTTGGGCTAACTAAAGGATTAAGCGTGTTTACATCATTAATAAACACATTGGGCGACCACACATAGCTGCTTGCCGAATCTAAATTGTTGCCTATCAACACACTATCTCCACTGTTAATGGTGGTATCTGCTCCTGCGTTGGCAGGGGTTATTTCCTCTAACACAAAGTTATCCATATAGTAGTAAGACTGCTTAAGATTTGGAAAACCAGAAAATGACATTGAACCATTGCACAGCGTATCGGTTCGATTGTCTTGGTGCAAGTTGCCAAAAGTAATGTAATTTTCACCCCCTGCTGCGGTGTAGTTGCCTTCTATCCGCATCCAGTTTTCTTTATCAGCATAAAACACGGTACTGTCTGCCTGTACGTGCGGTTGCACAAACTGTAAATATGGAGGAGAACTTAAGGTAGGATCCATGGGGGTGGGCGAAAAATAGGCATCGCTGCGGTTGACGGCACAATTATTAGTATCCGCTAGGGAAATGTAGTACGACAAGCAATACTGCACCCCTGAGCTTAGCGTAACACTCGTTTTAGCGATAACCGGTCCTCGGGCATTCAAGTTGGGTGGTAAACTTGGGTCGGATGCATAATAGAGTCCTCCAAAGTAATAGGTGCCCTGTTGAGCAGTTTGGTGTCCTTCTAAATTAGAGCCACTGGACCACACATCAGGATTACCAGATTGCGGAAATTCCCAAGGAGCATACATCGCATAGCCGGTGGTGTCCCAGTTAATGTCTTCGATGCTTCCGTTTAAGATTAAATTCGTAGAAGTGGTCGTACCCATTAAGCGGTTGCCATTGTTTCCTATCGGGAAGTCCATACAATCAGTAAAATCATACCCCTCTTGGGTAAGGTTGCCCAACAAGGTACGTGCCAGCACGGTGGCATCACCTCCCTGCTGCATACATATATTTCCGATGGTGCGGAGCGATGTGCTGTCGGCTACCGTTAATACATAATTGGTGTCTAACACACTGTTGAGCCATATTGCCGTTACGGTTCTGGTATTAAACTCCGCTACATTGCCAGGAGCGATGCTACTGTTGGTAGCTTGTGCCGTAGCTAAATCGTTGTTGCCTATCAGGTCTTGGGTGGTGCTGATTAGCCCTATGGTTTGCGTTTGCTGTTGAGTAAAAAAAGCATTCAAATCATTATCCGCCAACAGTGCACCCGTTGGGTCTTTTTTAATGAGGTGGAACGCTTGGCGTTCTTTCATAAACTTGCCCACCGATGGCGGTTCTTGGTTCGCTTGCTGCAACAGCCCTTTGGCATTGGCTAAGGGATCACCAAAACGAGCCGTGCAGTTGGGTGCTGTGCCGGTGGCGGTGTTTAAGCCGCTACCTAGTTGATATACGTTTGCAGAAATAAAAGGTGCAGCCCCATTACTACACGGCATGGTTTTAAACCCACCTGTGGTGCAACTGTTGCCCACATTGGGTTTGGCAAAAATGGGGGAGTTGGTGTTGGCACCAGAGGTATTTAAGGTAAAGGTATGGTTGAGGGTAATGTTGTTGGCATTGTTGGGACCCCACTCATTGCCGCTGGGTTGGGTGGCACTGCCTTGCTGCCCTATAATGGCTCCATTTGCTAATACCAACCCATATTGGGCTTTGTTTATTTTGTTGGTGGTGAACTGCGAGTTGCTATTGGGCTGGTCGAACAGTACACCTACATCTACAAAATTAATGGTGTTGCAGGTTACTACACTTGCCTGGCAGTTGTTTAAATAAATGCCTGTGATGGCAGTATTAAAATTAGTGGCTGTGGGTATGGTGCTGTTGTTGGTGGTTCTAATGTTGGTGTTGTTGCTCACCAATGCTCCTTCGCACGAGTTGAGGCGTATCACTTGTTTGGCTATGGTAGTGTTAGGGTCAAATTTAACCGAAAGTTCGTTGTTAATGTCAATGTTGAGCATGTTGTTCACGTTTTCAAACAACAAGGCATTGCGGTTGCAGTTGCGTACGGTGTTGTTGTTCACATCCACACTGCCTGTAACGGCATTGCTGCCTGCCAAACTTTGCATCCATATTCCTTGGTTGCAATAAGTGTTAGTGCCGGTAACATCTATTTTGTTGTTTTGTAGTTGTATGTTTTGCCCGGTAATTTGGGTGAATTTTGTGTTGATAAAAATACCAGTAGCATTGTTGTTGATGGTATTGCCTGTGATGGTATAAATTGATGTTAATGAAGGAGGTTGACCGGTAAATGTATTGAAAATAGCTAATCCAAAGCGTCCGGTGTTATTTCCAAAAGCAGGAAACGAGGGAGAAGTTACCGTATTGGTCAATTCATTGTTGATAAAATTGATGTTTTTGTAATTGGTAATATTGGCTCCCCGATAGCAGTTTTTATACACATTCTTTTCCTTGTTATTGGTACCGCCTATGGTCATGGTAAGATTAGAGCTTTTTACAAATTCTGCAAAAACACCTACCCCTCTCATATTGTTACCTCTAGTAACATATCCAGTAAGGTTAGCAAATTGATTATTGATGATAGTAAAATTAGCATCATACACTTTAATTCCAAAATCTAAGTAATCGAACAGGTTGTGGGTTGACTTACCGACTGCGGTTACGCCTATGGTAGCGGGTACAAATATACTTAATATACCGTGTTGGCTGCGTGTGTTGGGTGCTGCAGGGGCAATTACGCTTCCTAAGGGATAGAGCCCCGTGTTGTTGTTGAACAGGTTATTTTTCAGCGTTGCAAAAGAGCCGTTGTTAAAATTGGTTTGATACAAGGTGTTCGGAAAGTTTCGACAGGTAAAAATGGTGTTGCTAATTTGTATGTTGTTGGGAGTAATAGTTACTGGAGAAGCTAACTGCAACCCGGTAATGTTACGATTAAAGATGGAGCGATCTATGGTTACGAAACCACCAAAAGCCCAGTTGATGGCATTTCTAGCATCTTCAATAATGGTGTAGTTTTCTACAACCAAATTCGCTCCATTGGTAACAGTAATTTCTTCCCACAGTTGGGTGCATGAAAACAAGTGGCATTTATTAAGTGTTAGCGTAACATTGGGGTCTATGGCTATTCTTGCTCCTGCTGCCATTCTGAATTTTACATTGGTGTAAGTGGTGTTATTTGTAATGGTAAACAACCCTTGCACATCTACTACCGAGCCGTTGGGGATGGGGGTGGATGAGGTGGAGTTGGTGGGGAGGGTGATGGTGGGGCGGGTAGTACAAATAGATGATCCGCAAGGCACATTCACTTCGTTCACTACAAAACTAACGGTAACACTGCAATTGGTAGCATCTGTAACGGTAACGGTGTAGGTGTCGGCAGAAAGATTTGTTATATCTTCATTACTACCAAAACCAGTGCTGGCTGAATTGACCCAACTGTAGGTATAAGGGGCTGTTCCTCCGGTAACCGTAATATCAATACTACCATTTTGTGCACCAGTGCAGGAGACATCAACAACACTTGCGGTAAGAGTTAAATCACGGTTGGTAACCACTAGTTGAGCGGTATCTAAAAATGCTACTAATGGCTGGGCAATGATACAGGTATCGTTACTACAAATTACTTCTTGGGCTACCCAAACCGCAGCCATCATATTATAAATACCATTGCCTACCGTGTCGGCAGTATTAAACAATATGGTTTGAGTGCCACCGGCAGCTATTCCGCCATTAATGTTAAAGGTATAGGTTAGTCCGTTAACATTAGTAAAAGGAATACCACTACTCCATGCAAATCCTGTAGGAAGTGTAATGGTTAGGGAGTTATTAGCTCCTGTTGGGTTGCTGCCTAAATTGGTAATTACCGCCATTACCGTAGCAGAATCGCCACATCCCGAAATGGTATCGTTAAACAGTTCTACTTTTAAGGAATCTTGCAGCGGTAAATTGGTGAAGAGTGGTCGTTGTTCAATAATAATGGTATCTAACTGGTTGCCGCAATAATTGGTAGCCGTTATCATTATTTTTACTTTGTCGGTAGAAGTATAAAAACTACAATCGGGCAGTATATCAAAAATAAAATGAGCGGTATCCTGTTCAAAATTGGCTAACAGGGAGGTATCACTTAATGCAAATGAAAGGGTATCTAATCCAGTGGGAGTAACCAAGGTGCTTCCATTAAAAATCAATTGCCCACTGCCGGGTATATAGGTATAAGCCCCTGTGGAATCGAACAGCCACACATTAATACTATCTAACCTTCCAATTCCTGTAGCAGTAAGTTTAATATCATAATGCAAGGTATCGCATACGTTTAAGGTATCAGGTACGGTCAATGAAGCCTGTAAGCCGGGCTTAATAATATTAAATTTAACCCATTGCGAATCGAGGTAACAAACGGTATTTAAAGGTTGTAACGAGTCGGGATAACCGTTGCAATTCCAACCGGTATAGATTAAGATGCTATCAGCAAGTTCAATATTGGCACAGTTGTAATTGGCAAATACATTAAAATTGGCTGCTCCCCAGACAAAACCAACTTCGCCCAAGCCATAAAGGCTATCGTTATTAATTTGATTAATAGCAAAAATGCGTTGGTTAGAAGGAATAGCAACAATAGAATCTATCACCACATTGCCGGAGGGAGAATGGATAATTAAAAACGTATTTTCAGCAACAGCATGGTTAACTTGAGCATCTACAGAGGAAGAGGGGGGCAACGGTACCGTATTAACGGATATGTTCATCATTAAATCGGAATTGGGAGCATCTTGTATAAAGGAGTTAATGTTGGTGGTTAATCCCGCATCAGGTTTAGTAAAAGCTCCACTTACTGTTTGTTGTACAATAGTGGTGTCACCGTTGGTAGCCGTTGGAAAATCAGACCAATAGGTAGTTATTGGATAATTATTCAGAGGTTGGATGCTAAGTAGTGTATCGCAAACTGAATTTTTTAAGATGAATAAAATGACGTATTGTTTAGCTTCGTCCCAACCTCTTAATCTAGGATCATTAGAATTGTTACAAACATCAGCAGTTAATTGTGTTAAATTTCTTGCCAGATAAATAGTAGCAGAAGTAGGATTAACAATGGCATCATTCATATCGTAAATATGGTAAGCAGGAGAAGTCCATTTGTAACAGCTACGGACGGTATTACCTCCTACTCCATCAGAAGTTAGTTGTGAATTTATTACTACAACACTGTCCAACACATAGCCATTTGGATAATTAATATTGATGGAGTCCATCATCCATAAATTTCTTAACTCGTAAGAGAAAGAGTTCCAAGCTGTTTGGTTATTACTCAAATAAGGTACAACCGTACTGCCCACTTCAGTATTCATTTCATATCGGATTACATTTTTACAGGGGTAATAGTTTGGTGTGCCGGAAGCATCATGTCCAACGCTAGGAGTAGTAAGATTAAAATCGGTGCCAATAGCTCCATAACGTCCTTCATAACCGGTACACCAAAAAGCCAATTCCGAACGCATTGAATCGGTCATCGCAGTAAGGGAATCGATATCAAAATTAAACGCATCGGGCTTGGTCATTACTCCGGTAAAAGGAGTGCCTGCCATAAACAAAATGGAATTAATGGCTTCGATATTAAAATGAGGTTGTTCAAAGTTCTGTTTAACTTCAAAATTAAGATGAATGGTTAAATCGTTGTTTATCCAAAAAGGAGTGAGTGTAGTATCTCCGGCATAAATTTTAAGGGAATCTATGCTTAAATCAAGAAAAAAGGAAGAAGTATCGGGAAACACACCGGCATAGTCGGGAATAGCGAGGTTGTGCACTCCTGTTGCATTGGTAAAAGTGCCTGTTGCACCTATAAAATTAAGGTGTCCCATGCGCTGGTTTTGCAATAAAAGCTGAGCGAAAATATAATCTACCCCAATGTTATTAAATAGCAATGCACCGTCACCATCAGAGGTATTGGCTATTAGTGTGCATTTAAGCGTATCTCTTATCATCACATTTTTTAGCTGTACTAGATTTGTGTCGGCAGGTTGCAACGGAAAGGCATCAGGGAAATTATTGTTGTTGTTATCGGCAAAGCCAAAGTTGGTGCGTTGTATATCAAAGGCAGACAAATTCCAACCCGGAAAAAGACAACTGGGGCAATGAATATTGATGGCATCTTCAACCTTAGCTAAAGGGATTTTACAATCGGGGTTACATGATTTGTTTGGAACGAAGAAAAATTTTTGCACAATGGCGGATGGACCGGCAGCAAGTAGGTATTCACAAAAAGCCTCTAAGCGGAATTTAACTTTAAAACTGGAGAAAAAATCAGTGTAATCAGTAGTGGGTTTGTATTTTATTCCGTTTGAATGAGGTTGAGGAAGTGCTACTACGTAAAAACTATCGGGTATGGAAAAATGGGCAATTATTCTGTCTCCTGCACCAATTAATGGGTTCAGTCCTAAAAAATATGCTATCGTGTCCGGATAAATAGCGGTGGGTATTCCACCAATGTTTCCCCATAAATACAAGCTATCTTGCACTAATCCTAACCCTGAATCGAGTTGAAGTTCAATTTGTATTTCACTGCTATCGATGTTAAAAATGAAACCTGCTGTGTTTGATCCATTAACACTTGCCACGAAAAGGTTGGAAGAAGTAATTTCAAAATTGGCTGAATCTCCTCCATTCATGGTGCCATTGTAGTTAAAAAAAGTTTGTTGCAGTTTTGAATCGTGGTTCCATAAAGTCCATCCATACTGGTTTTGAGGAAAACCATTGATAGAGCTAAAATTGGTAGGATTACATGGATGATTCAAGTTTACCCAAGGGAAACCTTCATAATGCATTCCTGTATTTGTGTTAAAGTGGTTATCGTAATCGGTACTGTCTATGCAGTTGATTACTTCGAAGTACCTAAAAAATAAACTATCCCCGGCAGCTAATGGAGTGGTAGTGGTAGCTCTTATAAAATCAGAGAAATTAATAGAAAAAGTATCTAAGATAAATGTAATGGGCGTTTTGGTAACGCCATCAAATGAATAAATTTCAAAGCTGTCTAAACTATTTTCTGTAATAATGTTCGTTGGCCAACTTGGATCATTAATAATAAACCGAATTTGCACTTCACTTGCAGCAGAAAGTCCATTGTTGTTAATTCTGATGATTCTTTCCTGTGCATCTTTCCAACAGTTAGGATAACCTTTGGTGAGTAGCGTATAATCTAATATTGGTTTATCATTCGCATCTTTTTTGGTGGTAGCTTTAAATTCAGTAGGTTGTACTTCTTGACATAGCGTATCGTCAGCACAGCCATAAATAGCATTAAAAAAAGAATGATTATTAGTGCCATTAGGACAATTAATTAGTTTGATTTCTTCTTTTATAAAAAATTGACTATTGGTGGAAAAATTAGTTAGTCTAATTTTTAATTGCACAATGGAATCATTAACTATGCTCATGCTGCTAATTATATTGGCAGTTCCTGAAGTAACGGAATCAATAACTGCTGAAACAAATTGTATGGCAGCCGTATTAAAATTAGGAATGGTATCAACAAACAATAAATCACCTGTAAAGGGTTCTCCGGTATTTTTATAAGCAAAAGTTCGGAAATAGTTATTATTAATAAAAGCGTTGTTATAAGTTAAATTAGTACTGGCAGTATTATCAAATATTATCCATGGACTATTAATAAGAATTGTATCCATTACAGTATTGTTTAGTGTTCCATTAATGGTATCAGAAATGGTAACAACTGCATTAGTTGTGTTCGCATCAAATGTTTCGCAATTCGCTTTTACATAATAATTTAGTGTAAACGATGTAGCGGGAGTAGTGAATGAGTAAGTGGGATTGCTTATATCTGAGGTATCAACAACAATAGTGGTGTTGGTATAAGGAGATGATAGGTAAGCAGAATCAATAGCCGTAACACCTGGTGGTAGGTTTATGGCAACTACAATCGGGCTATTGTTAGGCATATTATTAAAAGTGTAAGTTATTTCTTCTTCCGAACAGGTAGTTATTGGTCCTATAATAGTTTTTTCGCTGCCGGTAATTTCAATATTGTCTATTCCTATACCTGAAAAGCTTCCTGCTTCATTGCCTATAAAAGTTGCCCAACGCAATTGCACTTCATTCGTGTCATTAACTTCTTGGGGTAACTGGAGTTCAACAAAATTGTCAATTTGACCAGTATTTCTTGTAAGGTTATTATGTGCATAAATACTTTGATTAATGGTTGACCAATTTCCTGTTGTTCCAATGCGGTATTGAAGCACTACACCAACTGTTTTTGCCTGAGCGTTAATCATTGCTATATCGTAACTTACTTTAATGTCTTGTAAATTAGTAGTTATAACTGATAAAGCAAGTTGGTTAGTGCCATTAAGTGTGTCGGCACTTGTTTGAATATAAAATTGTGTGTTATTTGTAGAGGAAAGTCGAAAGCATCCACCAGTAGCCAGTGCACTTGAAGAAGCAGCAACAACTGCATCTCCATTAGGCATACTTAATGTAGCATCGTTAAGACTTGATGCAGGAGCACCAGCAATTGTCCAAAAGGATAGCTCTGAGGGTAAAAGGTTAAACGTAAAGGTGGTATCATCAAAATCTTGTGCATAAGGCAGAGATTGAGGAATAGGATTTGTTTGTGCTTGTGTGTTGAAGCCGGCAACTAGTATTAAAAAAATGCAACAACAGGCGGTTATTAAACGAGTTGTATTTTTTGATGAGAATGGGTAGAGATAGTTCATAGCAAAATAAATTTAGTTCCTAACAAAGATAAATTCTTTTTTCTAAAACTCCAAATTTATTTTTATCTATCTATCTATCTATCAATATGCTATTTTGTTCAAAAAAGAAATCGGTTACTTCAAAATTTCTCTCGAAATAACTAATTTTTGTATTTCAGATGTTCCCTCGCCAATGGTGCATAGTTTTGAATCTCTGTAAAACTTCTCTACGGGAAAGTCTTTGGTATAACCATAGCCTCCAAAAATTTGTACGGCATCAGTGGAAACTCTCACCGCAACTTCCGATGAATAATATTTTGCCATTGCAGAAACCTTCGTAACATCTTTATGGGCATCTTTTAAATGAGCAGCTTCATAAATCAATAATTCAGCAGCATCTATTTCAGTTGCCATATCGGCTAATTTGAAGGCAATTGCTTGAAATTGTGAAATGGGTTTATTGAATTGTTCTCTTTCTTTGGAGTAAGCTAAGGCAGCTTCATAAGCTCCTTTTGCAATTCCTAAGCCAAGTGAAGCAATAGAGATTCTTCCGCCATCTAAAACTTGCATTGCCTGAATAAATCCTTCACCTACTTTTCCCAATACATTGTCTTTATGCACTCTGCAATCAGTAAAAATTAATTCGGCAGTTTCGGAAGCTCTCATACCTAATTTGTTTTCCTTTTTTCCTGAAGAAAACCCTGGTGTTCCTTTTTCAATAACAAAAGCAGTCATTCCTCTTGAATCTCCTTTTTCTCCAGTTCGAGCAATAACTACTGCTACATTTCCAGAAATGGCGTGCGTGATAAAGTTTTTTGCACCGTTTAGCACCCAATAATCGCCATCTTGTTTGGCGGTGGTGTTCATTCCTCCTGCATCAGAACCTGTATTGTGTTCTGTAAGTCCCCAAGCACCTATCCACTCGGCAGAAGTTAATTTTGGCAACCATTTTTTACGTTGTTCTTCGTTTGCGAACATATAAATATGGTTGGTACAAAGAGAATTATGTGCTGCAACAGAAAGCCCAATAGAACCGCAAACTTTGGCAATTTCAGAAACTACAACTACATATTCATTATAACTCATTCCAGAACCGCCATATTCTTCGGGAATAACCACTCCCATCAAGCCAAGTTCTCCTAGTTTTTTAAATACTTCTACAGGAAATTCTTGTGTTTCATCCCATTTCATCATATTTGGGCGGATTTCTTTCTCCGCAAATTTTTTAATCATGTCAGCTATCATTCGCTGATTTTCGGTATATTCAAAATTCATAATTCTATTATTTTTTTGTTATCTACTTTTTTCTAATACGAGATTAGGTTAATTGTATTTGTAGTGTATTTTTCTAATTTTTCTGTTCCTTTTAAAAATTTAAGTTCTACAACAAAAGAAAACCCTGCTACGTTTGCTTCTTGCATTACTACCAATTCTCCTGCTGCTGCTGCTGTTCCTCCTGTCGCCAATAAATCATCATGAATTAACACATTCCAACCTTTTTGAATCACTTCTTGGTGCATTTCTACTTCTGCAAATCCATATTCCAACTCATATTCATAAGAAACTGTTTTGTAAGGTAGTTTCCCTTTTTTTCGTATGGGTATGAATGGAATTTGTAGTTTATTTGCCAATAGAATTCCAAAAAAGAAACCTCTGCTCTCAATTCCTATGATAGCATCTAAATGCAAATTTTTGGTTTGTTTTGCCAATTCATCTACAATATCGGAGCAAAGTTGTTGATCTAAAAATATAGGCGTAATGTCTTTGAATAAGATGCCTGGCTTAGGAAAATCAGGCACTTCTCTTATGGCGTTATCTAGTTTTTGACGAATCATTTCTTACATTTTTATTGTTTACAATTTTAAGCACTTATTGTTTGGTTAACAAGCATCTTTTAAATTAATTTTTTTGCAACGGTGCCAATAAAATCTTTCAAATAAAACGGTTCAAAGTAAGCTACATCTTCCAACTGCTTGTTCTTGAATTTTTTTAATGCCAACTCATTAATTTCTATAGCTGATGGTAGCACACTTTCATTAAAAAGTGCATTATTATTTTCTGCAAATAATGTTTGGCACTTTTCTGCTCCATCTCCAAAGAAAAGTACTTTTTGGTTCGCCAAAAATTTACTGAAAGCATTTTCATCAATAATTTTTGCGGTAATCGGTTCAACGATTTCATTTTTAAAATTATAAATTGCGGTATAAACCTCCATTCTTCGGGCATCTATCATCGGGCAGAAAAGCAAGTTTTCATTTGTGGTTTGTTTTGCCATACGCAATGCCATTGCCTGCAAGGTATCAACCGCAATTAATGGTTTGTTGAGTGCAAAACACAATCCTTTGGCTGTTGAAACTCCAATGCGAAGTCCTGTATAGGAACCAGGTCCTTTGCTCACCGCAATTGCATCTATTTCCGAGAGCATTTTACCCGATTTTTGCATAACTTTTTCTATGAAAACAGTTGTGTTTTCAGCATGGCTAAAGGCTCCTCCTATTTCTTCTACCGCCAACAACTGTGTTCCTTTTGTCAATGCAATGGAGCAAATTTTTGTTGCTGTTTCTATCCCTAAAATCAAACTCATGTGTTATAAAATTTTTATTTCAACTCTTCTGTTTGCTGTTGTTTCCGTTTCGGATTTCGGGTCAGGGAACAACATTTTTGTATTTCCATATCCTTTAAATTTTATTCTTTTGGCATCTATCCCTTTTTCTATCAAATAGTTTTTTACTGCCAACGCTCTTTCTTCTGATAATTCCTGATATTCCTTTGAATTTTTCTGTCTTGGTCCATTAACGTGTCCTTCTATTTCAATACTTACATTCGTATTTAGTTGCATAAAATTTAGCAGTGCTTCTAAATCGGGAGTTGCTTGTGGCAAAAATTTGGCAACATTTCCTTGGAATTGTATGTTTCTGAGGTTAATTTTCTGCCCAAATTGTATTGGTTCTAATAAAATTTCTAACTCCATATTCGTTCTTGTGTTTGGAATTGTTACTTCTAGCGATTGTAATAAATATCCTTTGGCATTTGCACTTACAGTCAGTTTATATTTTCTTTTTGGAACAGCTACTTGATAGGACGTGATTTGTGATTTTTCTATTGGTTTTGTTCTAAGTCCATCAATAATAATGTTTCCAACTAAAGTTTTTTTGGTATTTATTTCTTTCAAAGAAACGCTAAAAGAAAGTTGTTCGGGTTCTATTGTTGAATTTTCCTGCTCAATTATTGGTGAATTAACAGGTTTTTCGAAATGTAATAATAACGTATGATTTCCTCCTGATTTTTTAGCATTATTTACCACTAAAACGTATTGTTCGCCTGCTTTTACTTGCAAGGATTTACTGTAGTTAGCATTAATTCCAGCCCCTACAAATGGATGTGTTGCTTCTTTCGACAATCCAGTTATAGAACTTCTGGATAAATTACTTCTAATGGGTTCTATTTTATTAGCTTCAATGCGTTTGCAAAACATTTTCTTATGTTCATACAACAAAAAATCCCAATCATTTCCTTGGTCTTTGGTAGTTATATCGAATGTAAATGCTCCACTTGTCGGGACTGTTATTAAATACCAAATAGAATTTTTTTCTTCTTCAAAGCTTAAAGAATCGTACAAATTATTGTTTGAAAATTCCATTTGTTTTCCATACCCTTTTATGTTCGCTGCTTCATAAATGGTATCTTCAAGAACCAACATAGTTTCACAATCCGAATGTTGCGAAAAAACGGATGATGTTTGTGTTTGCAACAATAAAATAAAAAATATGTAAAGAAATAATCGCATCATTTATGAAACCACAAAATTACAAATTGTTTTTGTTAGGAATAAATGAAGTTTAAAGGTAAGAATTTCGCATTTGGTTTACCAACCAAATTTCGCAACTTGTTCAAGCAAAACATTTTCAGGTATATCGTGCTTGCCTTGAAAAGGAATTATTTTGATGTCAAGACCAACATCTTGTAATTTCTGTTTTTGAAGAGCAACCCTACTTTTAGTAAGAAAAACATCTTTATCTCCATATAAAAAATAGGATTTAATGTTGTTGTTGTTTAAATTTTCAAACGACATATCATCAGGGAAAACACTTGCCCACAAGATAAAGTTTGAAATTTTAGCCTGAGTTTGAGAAACCCAACGTGCTGCTGTTGCTCCTCCTTGCGAAAATCCCAGCACATTTAATTTAAAAGACTTATTTTTTCTAAGGCTAACTATTTCGGTATAAAGCGTGTTTAGATAAAATAAATAATCGTCTATTTCTGCTTCACGATTTTCTTTAGTCATCCAACTGGCTCCAACTCGACCATCAACGCCATTAACATAAAATTTAGAAAGTGCTTCTGGGGCAATCACACAGGTATCGTCATTAACTATTGTTTCAAATTTTTTAGAAAAAAACTCGACCGCATACCCATAACCGTGCAACACTATCCAAATTGTTTTTGCTTCGGCTAAATTTCCCAATACATAATATTGAGCTGTTCTTTTAACGCTTATTTGATGTTTTTTACTTTCCATTTTTCTATTGCTTTTGCATCATATTTCACAATAATAGCTATCCAAATTGCTCGTGAAACCCGAATAACATAAGGAAGCAATGCCAACAACACCAAAAATTCAGCTAGTAAAAATAGTTCTAATGAATAACTATCAAAAACGATTAAGACAGTAAAAACAGCTACGCTAATGGCAATGGTAAGTCCATAACTCACATACATTGCTCCGAAATAAAACCCTGTTTCAATTTCAAAATCTTGTCCACATTTTGGGCAATTTTTAGGCATATCAAAAAAACCTTTTATACGATAACTTCCTTTATGCACAAACAAATCGCCTTCATGACATTTAGGACATTTTAACTTAAGAATACTGGGTAACATTTGTTGAAATTTAGAATTGCAAAGCTACGAATTGTTAATGTAACAATGTAGCAATTTGAAAAATGTAACAATTGTGAAAATGTGAAAATTCGTGTATTCGTGGCTAAAAAAATTTGTAATTTCGCGGCTATGTTAGGAATTAATGAATTGACTGTTAGTTTTGGAGAACGATTTTTGTTCAACAAAATATCTTTTATTGTAAGTAAAGCAGATAGAATAGGCTTGGTTGGTAAAAATGGAGCTGGAAAATCTACGTTATTAAAAATAATGGCTGGAGAGCAAGAGCCAGACAGCGGAAATGTGTCATCTCCAAGCGGTTTTACTGTTGGATATCTTCCTCAAGATATGGATTTTGTTTGCGGAAATACGGTAATGGAAGAAACTAAATCCGTATTTAAGGAAGTGAATGCAATTAATGCAAAAATTGATGATATCAACCATCAACTTGCCACAAGAGAAGATTATGAATCAGATAGTTATTTAGATTTATTGAATCATTTGAATGACTATAATGAACGATTGAATGTGTTGGGTGGTTTTAGTGTGGATGCCGATTGTGAGCTAATTTTGAAAGGATTAGGGTTTACAAGTGCTGATTTTGAAAGATTAACAGATGAATTTAGTGGTGGTTGGCGTATGCGAATAGAATTAGCAAAAATTCTGCTGACAAAATCAGATGTTTTACTTTTAGATGAGCCAACAAATCACTTAGATATTGAGTCGATTCAATGGTTAGAAGATTTTTTGAAAACCTATCCAGGAGGAGTCGTACTCGTTTCGCACGACAAAGCTTTTTTGGATAATGTTACTAACAGAACCATAGAAATTGCGTTAGGCAAAGTGTATGATTACAAGGCTTATTACTCCAAATACTTAACACTCAGACAAGAACGAAGAGAGCAGCAAGTTGCAGCATACACCAACCAACAAAAGCAAATTCAAGATACTGAATTATTTATTGAACGATTTCGATCCAAAGCATCAAAAGCAGTACAGGTGCAAAGTAGAATAAAGCAATTAGACAAAATAGACCGTATAGAAATTGAAGAAGAAGATACTTCTTCTATGCGATTTTATTTTCCTCCAGCACCACATTCGGGTAGAGTTGCTGTGGAAGCTCATAATATTGCTAAAAGCTATGGCGACAACCAAGTTTTTAAAGATGTCAATTTCTTTATAGAAAGAGGTAAAAAAATTGCCTTAGTGGGTAAAAATGGCGAAGGAAAAACCACCATGAGCCGCATTATTATTGGAGAATTAGAACATGAAGGCACGCTGAAATTAGGTCACCAAGTAAAAATTGCCTACTTCGCTCAAAATCAAGCAGAAGAACTTGATAAAGAATTGACTGTTTTTGAAACGATAGACAAAGTTGCTCATGGAGAAATTCGTAAACAAGTACGAAATTTATTAGGAGCTTTTATGTTTGGTGGCGAAGAAGCTGATAAAAAAATAAAAGTACTTTCGGGTGGAGAGCGAGCTAGAGTTGCATTGTGTAAATTATTGCTCGAACCAGTAAATTTGTTGGTTTTAGATGAGCCAACCAATCACTTGGATTTGAAATCGAAAGAGATTTTAAAAACTGCCTTAAAAAGATATGATGGAACATTGGTTGTTATCTCACATGACAGGGATTTTTTAGATGGTTTGGTTACCGAAATGTATGAATTTAGCAATGGAAATGTGAAACAATTTATTGGTGGTGTTTATGATTTCTTAAAATCGAAAAAAGTGGATTCCATTAAAGAATTTGAACGTAAAGACAAGCAGCAAGTCGTTCAAAACAATATGCCTACTGAAAACAAATTGAGTTATGAGGAACGAAAAAACCAAGAAAGAGCGTTAAGAAAAGCAGAGAATGACGTAAAAAAAATTGAACATACCATTATGGACTTGGAACAAAAAATCAACACAATTAATGAGCAATTGTTAAATCCTTCAACCTATTCTCAAGAATTAGTAGATAAATATACTGCACTAAAAAAACAACTCGAAAAAACGGAAAACGATTGGGAAAAGGCTCAAGAAATGTTGGAGAAAATAAACTAATCCATCTTAACCCAAGTTGCAGCTAATTAACCCGAACTTCCTTTATTTAAAGCATATTGGTAATTTTTAATTTCCAGTTTGTGTACTACGGATTTTTTTGTAAAAGGTTGTTTTTTTATTTTTAGGGTGGT
>JAHYJH010000206.1 GCA_019429185.1 Vicingaceae bacterium | reverse complement strand
GTAAGGGACTTACACCCTCTGGAATTTTCACACACTTTTGTAGTCCGCTGAAATAAATTTGTATTTTTGACCTTTTTCAACAGCTTACAACAAGTGTGCGCTGCATGCTCATGCAGGGCACACACATGCAATAAAAAACATAGGGCAAAAAGTGTTAAATTTAGGTGATATAGCATTAAATAAATGGCTCGATAATTTAATAGGTAGGTGCTTTGAAATGCCCTACGTTTCTTATTGCCGGGACGTTATAGGGCATTTTAGGACAACGGCTTCGGCTGACAATAAACAACATAAATGGAACAACAAGACAAATTAAAAAACGCTATTAGAGGTTTAGCAAAAATTCAACTTCACATTGACAACAGCGGTGGACTCGAAGAAAACGGAGAACTGTTTGAAGAATATTTTCATATCCGAGCAAAGGTTTTGGCAAGTTTCGGTTTGCCTGACAGCGACACTTTTGGGAAAATATTATTCGTTAAATCATTACCAACAGACAAAGAAGTTGATACAATCATCAACAATCTGAAAAAAGCTGCAACAGAATATTTGCTTTCACCGGCAAAGACTGAAGCACAAATTTTAGAAGAGGCAATCGAAAATAAATTAGAGCCAGAACAATTATTACCTGAGTTTGGCATAACATCACATTTATACACGCTATTCGTTTACAAAGAAATTTTACTTGCCAAAAGAGACCACCCTTTAGCAGTTTTAGAAGCTTTGCGTTTGGCAGACGACCCAAAGACATTAAACTTATTGGGTATCGTAGCATTGACAAAGAACTTTGGAGAAGAAGAAAAGAAGATGTTGGAATATTTGAATGCCAAAGGCATTAAATATCTCGACCACTACATTTCTGCTTTTCAACTTGACGGAAAAGACGAAGAAATTCAACAGAGCCAACTTGCAGAATTTTGGCACGACTTAAACGGTGGCTTTGAGTTCAAAACACTTGACGACAAGTTTTCGGCATTGACACATTATTTAATGAATTACTTGTGTTTAGTTGTTGCCGACCAACCATACAGAATAACAGAATTAGAAGTTTATTACCACGATAAAGACAATCACCCCGACCCTTATGTTCATTGTTCATCCGAACAACTTTTTGCAGGCAATTGGTATTTTAACGGGGCAGGTTTGGACATCACATTTGGCGACTACGAAAAGAAAATTTACGGTGGACTATTGATTAGAGGAATTATGAAATTTGGAGAAAATCCACGTTACATAAGCGGCCCATCAAATGTTCTAAAAGAAATTTTCTCAAACATCGGCAACATTGTGACGGGCGAAGGAAGCATTTGTTTGAGAGAGTTAAACAAAGAAATAATTCAAGATATAGAAACCGAGCCAATCCAAGCAGTTCGTATCGGCTTGACTAAGAAAAAAGAGGACACAGAAAATTATGCCGAGAAAAAATATCGGTATTTAGTTGAACTTAATCTTCAACATAAATTCAAGGATAAAGAAAAGGTTGTTCGACAACTTTTGGCAGACAATAAAATCACAAAAGAACAAGCCAAAGAAATAATGGGCTACAACATAAATCCGTAAATGATACCTGACAGCCAAACTAACAAACTTTACCTTGCTGACTGCTTACCGACAAAGCACCCAAAATTCTTTGCGGACTTTGAAGCTGTGTTAAAAAAGTGTGGCATAACTTTTCAGCTATTGCCCGACACAAAAGATATTTGGGCTGTTGATTATATGCCTGTTCAAGTTACGCTTGACAAGTTTGTTCAGTTCGTTTACAACCCTGACTATTTGCAAAGCCAAAAATGGATTAAGACAATTTCGGATGTTGAAAGCATTTGCAATTCAATAAAACTAAACCGCATTAAATCGGACATTGTTATAGATGGAGGTAACGTAACAAAGACGACTGATAAAGTAATAATGTGTGACAAGATTTTTATAGAAAATCCGCACTATTCAAGGCGACAACTTGCTGACAAATTGAGAGAATTATTTGAAGTTGATAAACTGTATTTTGTTCCTCAACAACCAAAGGACTTTACAGGTCACGCAGACGGAATGGTTCGCTTCCTTGACAATAACACGGTAATAATTAACGACCATTCCAAAGAGAAACCAGAATTTCAAAGAGCATTTAAAATTGCATTGGACAACGCAGGACTTGACTACATTGAAATTCCTTACAACCCATACGGTAACAAGACTTACGGGCAAGCAAACGGTGACTTCATCAACTTTTTACAAATGCAAAACACCGTAATCATTCCGACTTTTGGTATCAAAGAAGATGAAATTGCGGTTCGACAATTTGAACAGCTTTTTAGCGGACAAAAAATAGAAACTATTGACAGTAACGAAGTGGCTGACAATGGCGGAATACTTAACTGTATAACTTGGAACATATGGACAACGTGAGAAGAAAAACGCCCTATAATCGAGTAGCCCGCCCCGCCAGCCTACGCTGACAGGGAGAGGCTCTCACACCACTGTACGTACGGGTCTCGTATACAGCGGTTCATTAAGATGTGGGGCAATTTTCTCGTAAACAGTTAACAA
>JAHYJH010000066.1 GCA_019429185.1 Vicingaceae bacterium | reverse complement strand
CGTATCACACAATTTTAGCTGCTATAAATCGTTTTACAGCCATATTATCATTAAACTATGTTGTGGAAACAAAAAATTGTACTTATTTGTTGTGCCGTAATGCAACTTTCTCAGCAAACCCTAAATAGCAACTGCGAGGCTTTTAACTTTTTCTTTTTGCTTAATCAAAAAGAAACAAAAAATCAAGACTTCTGATAAACTTCTTGTTTTTTTACTGATAAAATTGCCACACAACCCAAGCCCTGTAAGACTTGTTCTTTGTTGTTACTTTATCAAAGGAAAAAGCCAATTCTCTTTTTGTTGCTTAATGCTTCAAGGGTTGCTTTCTTATAACCATCACTAATTTTAGCAGTTAAAAAACTAGCGAATTTTATCAGAGGTCAATCCTAGCTCATTGTTCGTATTGTATCATTTTTCAATAAAAAAGTAATGAGGATTAAGTACTAATTTAAAATTCCTTGTATGTTATCATAACCAACTCCCTTGCTTGCTCCTGTAATTAGTACGTTCATCTAAGTCTATTTTTTACAAATTAAAGGTTAATATAAGAAATACTATTTTTAACCAAATAGTTATATCGTATTTCAACACCTGACAGGTTTCTAAAACCTGTCAGGTGTAAGTTGTATTATTCTAACCGACCTCCAGTTTTAAAGTGTTTGGCATAATAAGGATGTTCTAAATTTGAAATAATCACTCCTTTAGAAGTACTTGCATGTACAAAACGATTGTTTGCTAAATAAATGCCTATATGGTCAATTTTATTACTCCTTATGGAGAAAAAAACAAAATCGCCTTCAGTTAGTTCCTTTTTAGAAACGCTTTTGGCAACTGCCGCAATATCTGATGAAGAACGAGGCAATTCTTTCTTGAATACATTATTATAAAGCAAATTAGTAAACCCAGAGCAATCTACACCTTTTTTTGTAGTGCCGCCATATTTGTATTTTACGCCTACCCATTCATCAATAAAAGCATACAACTCAACAATCTCTAACTCTTTGGGAGAGGCTTCTAGTAATTCGGCATATTTGGTTTTAATTTCTAGTTCTTCTTTAGATAAAGTTGGCTCAGCAACAGAGACTTCTCCTTTTTTCTCATCATTTTCCTCTAACTCTTCAAATACAATAGTTACAGGAGATGTATTGTTTTTTGTGGTGGTTTTCTTTTTCTCGGGAAGTGGTTGAGTAGTTTTACAACTCCACAATACGAATGTAGCAAGTAAAAGGTATAAACGATATTGTTGTTGCGATGAGTGCATGTAAACCTAAATTGAAACTATACAAAAATAATACTAAGCTGAGTTAGTTGTGTTGAAAATACGCAGTGGTTTTGAACAATGAGTTATTGATAGACTTTATCGGTTCTCGGTTCTCAGTTCTCAGTCTACAGTTCTCAGTCTACAGTTCTCAGTAATAATAACGTACAAACCTCAAACCTTAAACCTTGAACTCCTTAATCCATATACGCACTCAACACCGTTCCAGAAAGTCTGTTTAGGCTAATTTCTATTGCCTTTGAAGCCAATTGTAATTGCATTAATGTCAGTTCGCTATTTAGTAAGGTTAATTGTGTTAAGCGGAAATCATAACCATTTATAGCACCTTTTTTCAATTGTTCTGAGGCTGTTTCATACACTTTTTCCATGGTAGCTACATTGCTTTTTGCTAGTGTAATTCTTTCGCCTAGAGAAATATGTTCGTTATAAAGTTTTAATACATCAGCATTAATGTTTTGAGTAACATCTTGTTTGGTTAATTGGGAATTTTCAGCAAAAATTTTAGTGTTTTTAATCTCTCGGTTTACCGCTCCGCCATTAAATAAGTTAAAACTTACACTTACGCCAACAGTTGGTCCGTAATTTTGATTAGAGCTAAAAAAACCTACTTCAGAAAAAGTTTTTGAATATTGATAACCAGCAAACAAATCTATTTTAGGGTAGCGGTTTGCTTTAGACATACGCAATTCCGTTTCAGCAATTAATTCTTGCAGACGTTGTTGCTCCAATTGATTATTGCTGTTTTCAACCATCTTGGAAAGTTCTTCTTTGGCAGGAATTGGAAACAAACTAAATCCTTCGTCAGAAATGGTAAGTTCATTTTCTAAGTTGTTACTTAAAATTCGGTTCAACTCAATTTTTAATTTTTGTATGGTATTTTGCTGATTCAACAACATAATGCTATCTGTTTGGTAATCTACCAATGCTTGTCCGAAAGCCATAGCAGTACTCGAGCCAATTTCTTTTCTTTTTTGTTCTAAATTTAACCTAAAACGAGAAATATTAAGCATTTGTTGATGGCTTTTTAGCAATTGAGTTTCATAAGCCAACTGATGATAAGCCATTACAATATCAGAAACCGTTTGTTCTATGTAGAATTTAGAATTGAGTTCTCCTAATTGTTCTAAATATCCTAACTGATTTTTTTTTGCATAAACGCTAAAACCATTAAAAATAGTCCAATTAGCTAAAACAGATAAATTTACATTGGTATTTTTAGCGTTATTACCTTCTCTTACGGAGCCATCAGCAAACTCTTGTCGAGTATTGTTAAAAGAAGTGGAATAAGCACCATCTAGACTTACCGTTGGTAATTGTCCGGCATTGCCCATAGTGTTGCTATTAGCCGCAACTTGAGCTTCGTTTTTTAATATTCTTATTTGATAATTGTTAGCCAACGCAACATTTATCAACTCTTGTAATGTTTGTGCATTTGCCAAAGAGCTAACGCTTAGCAAAATTGTAAGTAAACTATATTTTATTATTATTTTCATCTATTTATATTTTCCTTTAATTCTATTAATCAAAGGTCTAAATTTTCTAAACTTTTAAACTTCTCAGCTTTTAAAAACACACCCCTGCCCCTCTCAAGAGGGGAAGCTGACGCACATTTCCAAAGCCCCTCCCAGCCTCCCCGAAGGGGAGGAGTTTCCAACACACATTTCCAACTTTCAATCTCTAATTACTAACATCTAATCCCTAACGCCTACCTCCTTCAACTAAAATCTTTTTCATCTACAATTATATTCTCTTTACTTGCAATGTATGTATATAAAGCAGGAATTACATATAATGTTAATACTAATGATAAAAGCAATCCTCCGATAATTGCCAATCCCATAGGAATTCTACTGGTAGAAGAATCTCCCAATGCCAACGCAATTGGTAAAGCTCCTAATACGGTGGATAAACTTGTCATTAAAATAGGTCTGAAACGTTGTGATGCCGCTTCAAAAGCAGCTTCTTTTAACGACATTCCTGCATCTCTTTTCTGATTGGCAAATTCTACAATTAAAATTCCGTTTTTGGTAACAATCCCAACTAACACAATCATTCCAATCTGACTAAAAATATTGATAGTTTGTCCGAAAATCCATAAGGTTAATACAGCACCTGCCAAAGCTAACGGAACGGTAAGCATAATGGTTAGCGGGTCTCTAAAGCTTTCAAATTGAGCCGCTAATGTTAAGTAAACTAAAATTAGTGCAAAAACAAAAATGATGAGTGTACTGTTAGAGCTTTCAGCAAAATCGGAAGCAGAACCAGCTAATTCAGTACTAAAAGATTCATCTAAAACAACTGAAGCAATTCTTCGCATTTCATCAATTCCATCGCCCAAGGCAAAACCAGGAGCTAAATCAGCTTCTACAGTAGCTGAGGTATAACGGTTATACCTCAATAAAGATGGTGGACGACTAGTTAATTCAATATCTACCAAGTTATCAAGAGTAACCATTTCACCATTTTTATTACGAACAGTGATGTTGTGCAAATCTAAAGGCTCATCTTTTTTATCTTTTTTAGCTTCGGAAAGTACATAATATTGTTTTCCATCTTTGATAAAATAACCCAATCTTTCTTCATTTAAAAATGTTTGTAAGGTTTGAGCAATATCGGCTATGGTTACACCCATTAAAGCAGCTTTATTTCTGTTGATGCTCACTTTAATTTCGGGTTTGTTAAATTTTAAATCTACTTGCGACATCGAAAAAACAGGACTTTTTTGAACGCTATCCATAAAAATAGGCAAAGCAGCCTTTAGCCTTTCCAAATCGGGAGCTTGTAAAATAAACTGAACAGGTAATTTATTAAATCCGCCACCACTCGTTTGTATAGTAGCATCTTGAATGACAAACGATTTTGCAAAAGTGTGATTTTTTAAGATTTGATTAATTTCTCCTGCCAATTGAGCTTGAGATTTTTTTCTTTCGGAAGGCTCTACCAGAGTAATTCTAATAAAAGCAGAGTTGGCAGCAGTTGAAGCTCTAAAAGTTGGTGAAGTAACGCCCAATAAAAATGCTTTTTCAGGAATGGTGTCCATAATTTGCATCAACTCATATTGATAAGCATCCATGGCTTCATAAGAAGTCCCTTCTGGAGCAGTAGAAACAATACGCAGTTGACTTTTATCTTCCATTGGAGCTAATTCCGATTGCAATTGCGAACCAATAAAGAAAATACTGGCTAACATCACTATAAATACTGGAAATGCCAACCATCTTTTTTCCATAAACTTAGTTAAAGAAGCCGTATATTTTTCGGTACTCACATTTACTATTTTACCAAAAGCACGCATTAAGGCATTTTCTCGTTTGCTTTTCTTCAACATTCGGGAACTCATCATTGGCGTTAGCGAAAGCGTAATAAAAGTAGAAATTACAATAGCACCTACAACCACCATAGCAAACTCTCGAAACAATTCACCTGTTAATCCGGGCATAAAGAAAATGGGTATAAACACACAAACTAAGGTAATTGATGTGGCTATAACTGCGAAAAACACCTCTCTTGATCCTTCAAAAGCAGCTTTCATAGGATGCATGCCATCCTCAATTTTGGTGTAAATATTTTCCATTACCACAATGGCATCGTCCACCACCAAACCAGTTGCCAATACTAATCCCAACAAAGAAAGTACGTTGATGGAAAATCCAGCCGCATACAAAAATCCAAAACTCCCTAACAATGCAATTGGAATTAAAACAATAGGAATTAAGGTAGTTCGCCAGTTTCTTAAAAAAAAGAAGATGACCATCAGCACCAAAATAAAGGCTAATACTATTGTTGATTTTACTTCACTTATGGCTTTTCTGATGGAAATCGTTTTGTCTAATGCCACATTTAATTGGATATCCTCAGGCAAATCTTTTTTCATGATTTCTAACCTACGAAAAGCTTCATCAACAATTTCGATGTAGTTGGATCCGGGTTGCGGTTGTAAAGCAATTCCAACCATGGGTATAACGCCATTTCCTCTCAACAATGTTCTTTCGGCTTCAGCTCCCAATCGGGCAGAGCCAACATCTTTTAATCTTATTAAAGTATTGTTTTCTTCTTTGATGATTAAATCTTCAAACTCCTCCACCGTATAAAGTCTTCCAATCGTTCTAACGGTTAATTCTGTTTCGGCACCTTCTACTCTCCCTGATGGCAATTCAATATTTTGTTTACTTAACGCATCTTTAATATCAATTGGAGTAACATTATAATCGCGCATTTTGTTTGGGTCTAGCTCCAAACGCATGGCGTATTTTTTTTCTCCCCAAATACGAATATTACTCACTCCGGGAATGGTTTGTAATCGTTCTTTAAAAATATTATTTCCTATTTGAGAAAGTTCCAACAAACCTCTTTTCTCACTTTGAACGGTAATGGATAAAATGGTTTCAGCATTAGCATCGGCTTTGTTTACAATGGGAGGGTCAGCATCGGGAGGTAAATTTCTAACTGCTTGAGAAACTTTATCTCTTACATCATTGGCAGCATTATTCAAATCTATTTCGGGCAAAAATTCAATGGTAATGGTGCTTCTTCCATCTGTACTGTTGGAATTAAGGGTTTTAATTCCGTCAATGCTATTTATTTGTTCTTCAAGAGGCTCTGTAATTTGAGATTCGATAATTTCTGCATTAGCTCCAGCATAATTGGTAGTAACCGTAACTACAGGAGGATCAACACTAGGATATTCTCTTACGCCTAGTGATAAATAGCCTACTATTCCTAAAATCACAATGATGATAGCAAAAACAGATGCTAAAACAGGTCTTTTTATACTTATATCTGATAATGTCATTTGTAAATAATTAGAAATTTGAAATTGTAGATTAGAGATTTCATTAAATTAAAGTTTTATTACTTCTTCTCTTGCTTTTCAGATATCAATTCTACGGTAACAGGCATTCCGTCTTTAATATGCAACAATCCAGTTTTTAAAACTACTTCGCCTTCAGATAAACCTTCTGTAATGTGTACTAAATCTTTAGTTCTGTTGCCAATTTGGACAATTTTTTTCTGTGCTTTTCCATCTTTTACCACATAAATAGTTTGGTCGGTTATGGATGGAACAATAGCTTGAGTTGGTACTAATAAAGCACCATTTATAAAATTGGTAGTGATAATAATTTCAGCAAAAACACCTGGCATATAGGTTTTTCCTTCATTTTGTTTTAGCATTGCTCTAACATTTATCGTTCTGGAATCTGCACTTACCAACGG
Organism: Vicingaceae bacterium; assembly: GCA_019429185.1. Lineage (GTDB taxonomy): Bacteria > Bacteroidota > Bacteroidia > Flavobacteriales_E > Vicingaceae > BRH-c54. The sequence continues at coordinate 13,077 of JAHYJH010000066.1, read as the reverse complement.
ACTAATAGCATAAATTTCAGCTTCTAAGGTGTCATTTCCAATTAATACCACTATTTTTTTACCTATTGCTATGCTATTCTGATGGTTTTGAGCCATGGTAAAATCTATCTTCAGCTTATCAATTGCTGTAAGAGAAGTAATTACTTGACCTTGAGACAAAAATGCACCCTCGCTAAAATCTCTCATGCCCAACACCCCTGAAAAAGGAGCTTTTACATTGGCTAAATCTATATTTACTTTTAATTGTTCTGCCTGAGATTTTAACGTCTCAACAGTAGAAAAAGCATTGTCCACTTCTTCCTGACTGCTACCTTCAACTGCCAACAGTTGTTTTTTACGTTCATAATCTTTTTGAGCATTTTCTAACGCAGCTTGTACACCCACTAATTGAGCTTTCCAAGAACGGTCGTCAATACGAATGAGTTGTTGTCCTTTTTTAACGCTAGCTCCTTCATCAAAATAAATGGCTAACACTTGTCCTGCAATAGGAGCTTTCAATTCAACTTGCTCGTTAGCCATAATAGTTGCTGTGGTTTTCACTTCACTGTTAAAAGGTTGTGCAGTTACTTTAACTCCTTTTACTTGCAAGCTTCCCTGACCTTGTTGAACGTCTTTTTTGGCATCTCCACAAGACCAGATTATTGTTGCCATAACAACTAGAACTATATTTTTAATTTTTTTATTCATTGTTTATTTATTGTTTAGCCCCCTAAATCCCCCAAAGGGTGACTTATCCAACACACATAGCCAAGAATCATCATTCTGTAAACTAATTTTGCATTGTAATGGGTGTTTCATCTGTTTATTTTTATTATTCGTTTTTTCTGACTTACCCCTGATTATTTTCGATAATCTTTCCCCTATCTTAAAAGAGAGATGGTTAGGTAGTGAGCTATTTATTATTTCTTTTATATGCTTGAACTATAAAATCAGGTTCGGGCAAATTGCCTATGGTTGTGAATAGTTTGTCCATACTTTTCTTAAAACTTACTTTTTCTTCTTCAGTAAAATCTCTAAGCAATAAATCATTGGTTTGTTGTACCCCTTCTTTAATTTTAGGTAGCAGTTCCAAGGCTTTATCGGTAACTTTTAAAATCTGGCATCTTCTGTCGTTGCAATCTGGTGTTCTAACCAATAAGCCTTTTTCACTTAAATAATCTACCATACGCATAGTAGAAACTTTGTCTCTTTTTAACGCTTCTGCTAAATCTTTTTGGGTAATCTTTCCGCTATTTTCACACAAATACAGTAATGGAGCAAAATACCTTTCAATACCAAAAGGCTTCATAATAGATGACAAAGTACTTAGATAAACCTCTGAAATACGAGACATTTCATATCCATATATATTTTGATTAATCATTATTTTTTGCAGTAATTTAAAAGGTTACAAATGTAACTAATTTAGGTACATGTATTTTTTTAAGTGGAAAAATTTAGAAAGATTTAACAAAAAAGACGAAATACTAAACCTCCAAGGTTTTTAAAACCTTGGAGGTTTGGTAAAAGATTTGCTTTTTGGAAAGGTTGAACTAAAAACCAGGATATTTTTCCAACCAATCATCATCTTCGTTTATAGCATCGCCTTTAATTTGAATGTATAAATCTTTGGCAATTTCTTCAACTATGTTGTGATGTTTTAAATTGATAATCCATTTTTCAGGAATTTTTTGAACTCCATTTATCAACCCTAATATATTTCCTGTTATTGATTCTGTTGAATCACTGTCTCCACTTCTTCTTTAATTTTTTCTATAGTTGAGATATGCCTGTTTAGGCACTGTCCATTTAATACATGTAATTTTATCTCTGCCATATTTAACCAACTACCATGTTTGGGAGTAAATACAAATTCAAATCTATCCCATAATTTTTTTGCTTCTTCAGGCTCAAATGTTTCATAAAACGCAGATGCAGCGTGTGTTTTAAAATTATCCATAACCAGTGTAATTTTCTTTTCCTTTGGATATAATTTTCGACTGCAATTCTTTTTACAAATAATGCCCAGTCTCTTTTTGTCTTAAATTCTGTTACTTCAACCAACCGCTTTCCTTTCAATGGCTCATTTGCCATAAATATATTGACTACTCCATGACGGATGTATTCATAATCAATTCTTGCTTCCTGACCAGGCTTCATAGCAGAAGAAGGTCGCCCTTCTTCAATTAATTGTTTGGGTGATTCATCCATACATATTACAGGGTTATCAGGATTATATGGTCTTTTGTAAACATCTAACACTCGTTCCATATTTGCAACAAACTCACTATTCTGTTTCGGTGGTATTACCCATCCTTTGACTTTCCACGGTTTAAGTTCTTTTTTTTTAAAACACTTCTTACTGTTACGTGTGAGATGTTTTCAACATATTTTAGTTCTACCATTTTATCTGCTAAAAGCCGGAGCGACCATTTTGCAAATCCTTTAGGAGGTTCGCTACAACAGAGTGTAACTAATTTTGCTTCCACATCGCCATCTACTTTTTTTTCGTAAACACGACTGGTAGGCCGTCTTTCCAGCGAGGCTTCAAAACCTTCTTCAATGAACTTTTTCTTTACTCGATCTATTGTCCTCATTCCAACTTTCAGCACCTTGCTTATTTGTTCATTCGTTACTTTGTTCGAGTATTTTCCAACATCACAGTTTAGTAGAATGTACGCAGTCCGAAATGTTTGTGAAGTATGAGAGCCTTTCTTGATAATTTCCCGAAGATCTTCTACTTCTGTTTTTGTTAACTTGATTGTGTAGTGTATCATTTGCAAAATATTTTAGAGTTTTGCAAATATACAAATATTACGTTATATTATATTTAACTTAACACTAGGAGAAGATTACTTTATGGGAATTGGTTCTGAACTTAATGATGTCGAACTTAAAAATCTAAAGAAAAAAAATAATTGTAGAATCAATATTTTCCACTTTAATTTCCGCTGTTTTAATTCCAGCAATAGCTGGTTTTATTTTCGCTTTTATTTTCTCAACAGAAATTCTTGTTCAATCTTTAATAGCAATTTTAATCTATAAATTAATTATTGTTTCAATGGCAGTTTGGAACTTTAAAGACCACGCAATATCGAGTGTCAAAAACACTATTTTATTAATTGTAATTTATATTGGTTATATAGGTGTGTTCATCCAAATGATTAGAACTTCATTTAATTGGGCAAGCCCATACATAGAAATGAAAAATTTGGTGAAGGAAAGGCTATGGAATTTAATGGTAAGTGGAAAATAAAAAAAGGTAAGATTATTCTCTATGGTTTCAAAAATGACAAATCAAGGCCAATTCCAACGAAATTTGACATCAGAGAAAACCAATTATGCTCTTTAAAGAAAACTGAACTTTGCTATGAATGGCAAATAAAATCAAGACAATAATAAAAAAAAAGCCCTATAACAGCACCTACCCAAAAGTGGCAGTTCAGTGCTTAAATGAAGCTTTGTGCTTCGTATCAAGTTTAGTGCTCCAAAATCCGCCCGAACGCAAAGCCCAAATATGTTAGCATACACCCCCACTAAAACTCCGAATTTTTTTCAACTTCCTCCTCATCAGGCTGTGTAATTTTATCTAAAAATTTTCTCAATCCTGATTTTTCTTTTTTTTCTAGCTCCGTTTTTTTAGATTTCTCATCTTCCTTTTTAGTGTTTTTTTGTTCTTCTTCCCATTCAATTTTAAAACCATCTTTCTTTGGTGTTTTAGTTGTTTCAAGGCTATCTTTTTTAAACCAACCAAACTCTTTATTTAAAATGGTTTTCAACGTCTTTTTTTCTTCTTTAACGCTTTCTTTCCAGTTGGTTTTTAGCCCTTCGGTATCATAGGAAACTTTATAATTTTGAGTTGTTCCTATCATTTTTAAAAACAAAGCTGTTTTTCCCAAACCGTCATCTTCTACATAGCCAAATTCTTCATTTTTATTTTTAGTTTTTGCTTTTTTCCAAAGAATGTCATTCAACATTACCTTAAATCGATAGTCAATTTCGTTATTAAAAGTATGTTTTCCTGCAATAGTCAAATCTAATGCTGAAGAATGAATTTCGGTTTTTGATAGTGAAATTGTTTCGTTTATTATTTCAATTTGAGTAGTAAGCTCATTAAATTTGATATGTTTTAATTCTTCCACTGCAATAAATTTACTCAATGCCAACACGGGTTGATAATTTATTAATTGTCCGTTCGAAATAAAAACCAATGCTGAAACGTATATTTTATCTTTCTTAATTTTTAGTTGTCTGTCCCATACCGAAGCAGAGCTAACAGTGGTGTTGGTTGTTCCTTTCAAATTATCAGCATCAATGGCTGTTTGACCAAAATTTTCAAACTGATAAAACAATGCTGTAACATTTATATCGGTTAAAAATGCACTACTGGTAATTAAAATTTCTGAAGGATTTTCATTGTCCAACGCTACACTTCCTTTAACCAAACCTCCCATCGTATTGAACGACAAATCGGTTGCTGACAACAAATTATCTTCGAGTGAAATAGTTCCTTTGAAATGAGTTGCTTTGAAACGTCTGAATGAAAAGGAATCAATTTTTGTTGTTAAATTAAATGAAACATTTTTAGGAAGATTAATTTCATAAGTGGAATCTTTTTTTGATGCACTTTTGGATATTAAAAAATCTTCGAGCATAAATTTTGAAGAAACGAATGAAGCATTTACATCCAACCATTCTCCCTCCACAAACAAGTAGGCTAATAAGTTGGTGAATTTTCCTTTTATAAAAACAGGGGAATTATTTACTACTGTTGACAAAGAATCTATCTTAATTTCATTGTTGTTGAACTTAAAAAATCCATTTGCATCTGATAATTGAGAAGGACTATTTTTAATTTTTAAATTTATATCTTTTAATTGTGCGGTTCCTTGTGCATTCAAATTTTTAAGTTCACTGGCTTTTATTTGTTGAATGTTCTGCACATATCCATTGTAATTTAATTGCAACAACACATTTCCAGAAGCTATTTCTAATGAATCTAATTTAAAAAAACTTTTCGTCATTGCTATATCTACATTGGCTTCGGACTGAATTTCAATATACGGTTTTTCAAAATTAGTTAACACATAATTTCCCGAAATATGTCCTGCACCAAAATCGGCATGCACATCAATTAAACTTAATTTAGAAGATTTTGCTGATGTTTCTTTTCCATTGGTATAATTTCCTTTTAGGGTTATGTTGCTCAATTTATAGCCCGATTTTTTTTCAGTGATGGCGGCATTTTTAACTTCAAAATCAGCAATAAGTATTGGCGTTTTTGTGGAAGATAATTCTCCAATAATAGTGGTATTATAACTTACATTTCCATCAGCAGCATAATCAGTTAAAGATGCTTTCTGTTTAGAAGGAAGCAAGGAAAACAAGTCGTTGAAAGGTAAATCATTTCCTTTTGATAATAAGTTAACCTTCAAAAAATCATCCTTAGCAGTTAATTCTCCAGAGAGGTTAAACAAAAGTGCTTCTATGGATAAACTACCTGTTGTGATTTTATAAACTTTTGTTTTTTGATTTACATCCAATTCCGTTTTGAAGGCAATTTTTTTATTCTTCAACATAAACTGTTCGGAACTATTAAATTGTTGAAGAAAACCAGAAGCTTCTGTTGTCAATGAAAAGGAATTGGAACTGAAATTTCCTGATAGGTTTAATTTTTTAAGGCTAAAAGAAACGTCTATGTTTTTGTATTCATTTAAGTAATAAAAATCGATATTTTTAAATTGCACTTGCTTTAATTTAAACACATTATCGTTCTTATTTTTGTTTTCTGAAGATTTTAAAATATGAAAATTATCCTTGCCTAATTTATCAACCAACAAGGTTAATGACCCATTTTCAATAGCAATTTTTTTGATGACAAAGTTTTTATTAATAACATCAATAATATTAAACTGAAGAAAAACGGAGCGAATGGAAGCCAAATCTTGTTTGCTGGTTGTTGGCTTCAAAACAACATTGCTAAATTCCAATGAAGCATAAGGAAATTTCTTAAACACAGAAAAAGTAACCTTTTCAACATTAACAGGAACAGCAATTTCTTCATTAATTTTTGTGATAATGAAGTTTTTCACCTCATCTTCATAAAAATTGGTAAAAAAAATCCCTAATCCACCTATTAAAACTAGGAGGATTCCAAACACAATACTGATTTTTTTTAGCCAATACATAGCTTTCTAACGTATTTTCGGAAAATGTATTTCGAGGTGGATTCTATAAATTAGTTTTATATTTAATTTTTCCGATGTTCTTTTTGTTTTATTTCGGCATCTTTTCCCTTAATTTTTTATCCAATAGTTCACTATTGGATAAAAAATTTAAGAAAAATCTACACAAAATAATTCCAAAAATATCAATCGGCTAATTTATAAAACACACCTCAAAAGTAATTGCGTTTTAAACAAAAAATAGTTGTGTTGAAATTTTTAATTAACAATACGTTGTGATAAGCGTACAATTTATTGAGGTGCTGAGGAGTGCTGTTTTTTTAAATAAAAAAGTAATCCTATTGTAATTACTAAACTTAAAATAGCAAGGCTAATTTTAGTTAGAGCATCATTGGTAAAGGTTACTATTTCTGATTGTTTTATCGTTTCTGGATATAAATAACCTGCCACAACCACACTTCCATTGTTAAACAAATGAGCAAAAATGGGCAACCATAATGATTTTGACCAATAAAACAGATAACCAAATAATACTCCTAACAACATTCTTGGCAAAAACCCAAAAAACTGTATATGTAACGCACTAAATATGATAGCCGTTAGCCAAATTGCCAAATGCGGTTTACCTATCCAACGCACCAATAATTTTTGCAATACGCCTCGAAACAAAAGTTCCTCACCAAAAGCAGGAAGTAAAGCAACAATAATGAAAACAAAAATAAATTCAACAACTGAATTCATGGTTAAAAATGTAGTAGTTAATTGCATGGCTTGTTCTTCACTTTGCTTCATCCATGCTTCAATTCCACTCAAAAATTCAGGTAATACTAATGCCTCATTAATGGTAATTGTATAGGATAAAAATGGAGCAACTGAAACCATTACTAACAAAACAACAATAAAGTTTTTGGCGTTTGTAGTTCTTAATCCTAACTCAACAAAAGGTTGGTTATGTAATAATTTAGCATAAATAAAAGTAGGTAAAACAAACAAACCAATGGCACTAAAAAATTGAATCATTTTTAGTGCATTTATTTCACTAGAAGAAAGGTTCGTATATGAAAACTGGTTATTTAGTTCAACATCAAACAAAAAATAAGCAATACCTGCTCCTAAAAAAGAAAGTAGCAGCACTCCCAATAAGCACAAAATAGAGATTAAGAGCAATTGTTTAAAATAATCATTCTTCTCCTGTAAAGGTAATAAAGGTCTTTTGTTCAAGGTTTAAATTTGTTATTAGCCCCACCCAACCTCCCCAAAGGGGAGGGGTTTCCATCGCACAAAGCCGTTGTTATTTGTCATTTTCCATCGCTACCCCCCGATTCCTAAAGGGGAGAACCTACGCTCGATACCACGTGGGTAGGCTCCCTTTAGGGGTAGGGGTATGTGAAGGATTTGTTATTAGTTATTTGTCATTTTCCATCGCTACCCCCCGATTCCTAAAGGGGAGAACCTACGCTCGATACCATGAGGGCAGGCTCCCTTTAGGAATCGGGGTATGTGAAGGATTTGTTATTAGTTATTTGTCATTTTCCATCGCTACCCCCTACCCCTAAAGGGGAGAACCTACGCTCGATACCACGTGGGTAGGCCCCCTTTAGGGATTAAGGGTATGTGAAGGATTTGTTATTTTTTCATTTCACATTTCTTATTTCTTTAAATTGTTAACTTGATTTTTATCTTCTTCTGTTGGGTTTTTGGTAATATACAATTCCAACAAATGTTCATACAGTGATTTTCTATCAAAAATTTTAGCAACACCAATTGCAATGGCAGCCGCTAACATCATAGCAAAAACACTGGTATGTCTGTTGGTCATTTCCAATACCAAAATAAACGAAGTGAAAGGAGAATGTGTAACCCCAGTCATAAAACCTATCATTGCTGTAATTATAATTAAATTTTTAAATTCGGGAATATCAAGTAAAAGAACAATTGTATCACCCAAAGAAGCACCAATAGAAAGCGATGGAGCAAAAATACCTCCAGCACCTCCACTCACATAAGAAATTAAAGAACCTAAAAATCGTGCTGGGAATGTGTGCCATTGGGAAGTTGAATTTTCATTAAAAAGTAAATCTATCATAAGTGTTTTTCCAGAACCAACAGTTGTATTTCCAGTAAAATAAACCAAAATCGCAAATAATAACCCCATTAAAATTGCCCACAATGCTTTTTTTCTGGTTGAAGTAAGTACTTTTTTCCAACGAACAATTCGAAGTAAAATTGCAGAAAAAAGATAGCCAAAAAAGCCACTCAACACGGCTGCAATAATTACATAAAAAATTGCCCATCCTTTCATTTCTTGAACTGTGGGAGTCCCTATATAAAGGTATGAACCTAAAAACAACTGCGAAGTTAATCCTGCAATAATCACAGCAGTAAACAAATGCGTACGCATAGCATTTAAGTGTGTCTTTCCTAATTCTTCAATAGCGAAAACTATCCCTCCTAAAGGCGTGTTAAAAGCCGCTGCCAATCCTGCTGCACCACCAGAAATAAGCATTAATCGTTGGCTAATTTTTGGCCAAAAATCAGGGACAAACCGATATACTGTATTAAAAATTGCTCCCGAAATTTGTATCGTTGGTCCTTCTCTTCCAATTGCTCCTCCACCGAGCAACAAGGCAACACTACTCGAAATTTTAATGAAAATTACCTTAACATTCAATAATTTTAACACTTCCTTTGATCCATTTTTCTGCCCTGAATAATGAATACCAGCCATCAGTTGAGGAATTCCACTTCCAGATGCACTTGGGCTAAAACGATGAACCAACCACCACGAAACAAAAAAGCCTACAGGTGCAATAATAAAAATCCACCATGCCTTCTCAAAATCAAATTTACTTTGCAATGCTTCCACCCAATGAAATATATTAGAATATAAAACCGCTATTAAGCCCGCAGAAATGGAGGCAACCCAAAAAGGAAATGCCTCAAGCGTAAGTTTTTTTATTTCATCGTTTTGCATCTTGATTTTAATCAATTGCAATAAGCCTCTAATATAAGAAATTGCTTTTTTAAACACTTTTTTGTTTCTTTTTAAGAAGCACAAAGATAGTTTTTATAATAGAAGTTGTTCAAAGTATAAACAATAAAACAAATCTAATTCAAAAACCTAAATCAACACATAATTATGACACACAGGTTATTTGAAAGTTAGATTTCAAACATTTTTTTAAAAATATAACAAAATAAATTTTGTAATATTGTCGCCAAATTAAAGAGTATGTTAGTATTAAAATTTGGAGGGACATCTGTTGGCTCTGCTGCTCGAATGAAAGAGGTAGCTAAACTTATAAATACTCCCGAAAGAAAAATAGTAGTTCTTTCAGCTATGACTGGAACAACCAATAGTTTGGTAGAAATAGCAGCTTATTTATATAAAAAAAATATTGAAGCCGCCATTGAGAAAATAAAATTGTTGGAAAAGAATTATCAACTGGTTGTTGAAGAATTATTTGAAACAAAAACATTTCGAGAAAAAGGATTAGAATTAATTAGCTCACATTTCAATTATATTAAAGCTTTCACACAAGATATGTTTACCTTGTTTGAAGAAAAAGCCATTTTAGCTCAAGGCGAAATGCTTTCAACTGCTTTGTTTTACTTTTATTTGGAGGAAAATCACATACAATCAACACTAATTCCCGCATTGAATTTTATGCGTATTGATGAAGATGGAGAACCTAATACATCTTTTATTAAAGAGCAATTACAACATGAATTAGCACTTCATAACGCATCTAACTTGTTTATTACACAAGGATTTATTTGCAGAAATACATTTGGAGAAATAGATAATTTAAAAAGAGGAGGGAGTGATTATTCTGCCTCGTTAATTGGTGCTGCTGTTGAAGCTACAGAAATTCAAATATGGACGGACATTGACGGATTTCATAACAACGACCCTCGAATTGTTGAAAACACAAAACCACTTGCCGGACTTTCATTTGATGAAGCTGCTGAGTTGGCTTATTTTGGTGCAAAAATTTTACATCCCTCTAGTGTGTTGCCAGCAAAATTGGCAAACATACCCGTACGTTTGAAAAACACCATGAATCCAGGTGCAACTGGCACCATTATTTGCAACGAAACCAAAAACAAAGGAATAAAAGCCATTGCTGCAAAAGACAACATCACAGCCATAAAAATTAAATCAGGAAGAATGTTGTTGGCTCATGGTTTTTTAAGGAAAGTGTTTGAAATTTTTGAAACATACAAAACCTCAATAGATATGATAACCACATCGGAAGTGGCTGTTTCTGTTACTATTGATGACACTAAATTTTTAAATGAAATTATATTGGATTTAAAAAAATTCGGAACAGTTGAAGTTGATACAGCGTTATCAATTATTTGTATTGTGGGCGATTTTATTGCTGAAAGTAAAGGATATGCACTTAAAATTTTTAGTGCCTTAGAAAACATTCCTATTCGCATGATTTCTTATGGTGGAAGTTTTCACAATGTATCTGTTTTAGTTACTACTTCTGATAAAAAAGAGGCATTAGAAACGCTGCACAAAACACTTTTTGAACATGATTAATTCATTAGACATACAACGATTTAAGGAAATTAAAACTCCTTTTTATTTTTACAACTTAGCGTTATTAGATGAAACATTGCAGGCTGTAAAAAAGGCTTCCAATCCATATAATTATCATGTGCATTACGCACTGAAAGCCAACTCAAATAATAAAATTTTAACACTTATTCAGTCCTATGGTTTTGGTGCCGATTGTGTGAGTGGTAATGAAATTAAAAAAGCCATTGAATGTAATTTTCCTGCTTCATCAATTGCTTTTGCAGGAGTAGGAAAATCGGATGAAGAAATAAATATTGCGTTAGACAACGAAATTTTTTGTTTCAATTGCGAATCAATACCAGAAATGGAAGTGATAAATGAATTGGCAAAAGCAAAAAACAAAATCGCAACAATAGCACTTAGAATTAATCCAAACGTGAATGCAAAAACACATCATTACATTACCACAGGATTAGAAGAAAATAAATTTGGAATTAATCCTTGGGAGTTTGAGACTGTTATTGAAACACTAAAAAAATTAACGCACTTAAAACTAATTGGTCTTCATTTTCATATTGGTTCTCAAATAACCGATTTAAATGTGTTTAAAGGATTGTGCTTGCGTGTAAACGAAATACAAGAATGGTTTTATAATCATCAAATTATTGTTGAACACATCAATGTTGGTGGTGGATTGGGAGTTAATTATGAAAATCCGGAACAAAACCCCATTCCTGATTTTGAAGCATTTTTTAGTTTATTTCATCAGTTTTTACAACTTCGACCTCAGCAACACCTTCACTTTGAATTAGGAAGATCTATTGTTGCTCAATGCGGAAATCTAATAACAAAAGTACTTTATGTAAAAAAAGGACTTAACACCAATTTTATGATATTGGATGCTGGTATGACTGAATTGATTCGACCAGCCTTGTATCAAGCCTCTCATTCAATTAAAAACCTAACCTCGACAAGTAAAACAACCGAACGCTATGATGTTGTTGGTCCAATTTGCGAATCATCTGATTGTTTTGCAAAAGCACTGTTATTACCAACAACTGTGCGTGGAGATATTATTGCCATTCAAACTGCTGGAGCTTATGGCGAAATAATGGCTTCGCATTATAATTTAAGGGATTTGGTAACAGCTTATTATAATTAGTTTTAGAATTAAATTAAAGGTTACTACTCAGCCATCTATTTTTTTTCTCTTTGCCACAGATTACGCATCCCGATTCCGATAACTATCGGAATTATCGGGATGTGAAACCTGTGGTATAATGGGTAGCTGAGTAGTAACAATTAAAGTAAGTAATCTTTGTTGAAAATTATTGACAAATAATAACTTATAATAATAATAAATTGTACATTTGGCGACAAATTAACCAAAAAAAACAAAAACATGAAAAACATTACAAAAATTTTATTTATTGCGTTATTTATAACGGGAGTTTCAACAGAAATGTATGCTCAAAAAGCAGAAAAAGCAGAAATAAAAGAGAAAAAAGAAAAAGAAGCCAAGCCGTTAGAAAAACCTGCTGCGGTTGGTCATGCTGCAACAGATGATTACGTAAACGCTTCTTTTAATTTATATACAAAAAATCAAAAAATCACAGAAACATTATCTGATGCTGCAAATAATGCAGGTGATTTAACTGACACTAAAACTGATTTAGAAAATCAATCAAAAGAAGTTGCAGCATTATTAGAAAAATCTGCAACTGTTTTAACTGAAGCAAAAACAATTACACCTAAAACAGATTCTATCAAAGCTGTAAAAGCTATTAATCAAGCAACTAAAGCCCTTAACGAAACACAAAAAGCAATTCCAGGACAGTTAGAGCAAATTAAAAATCAAGAGGCTAAGAAATAAAAAGAATGAAACAACCTATTATTTGCTCAGCACTGGTATTATCTGTTCTTTTAAACTTTCAAACTTCATTATTATTTGCACAGGAAACTCCTGTTGAAAGTGTTGATAAAACTGAATCGAAAAAAGACAAGAAAAAAGATAAAGACAATGTAGATAAAATTGAAAAAACGGATAAGCATACAGAAATCGTAAAATACAGAAGAGGTTCTTTGCATACGATGATAATTGAAGATGCTAAACTTCCTAAAATTGATGTTATTTTATCTACTTTTTATGATGCTGAATTTCCTGATAAATACAACAATCATACTGTTGGAGATAAATCATTTAATTTAGCACAATATGCTAATAATTCATCCGAATCTGCGGAAAAAGAAAAAGACTTAAGGTGGGTTCTAAAAATTCATTTTTTTCATTTTGATTTAAAGAAAATCGTAGAACCCATTTACCAATTTTCCTAAATCACTACAAATGTACATTATTTTTTCATAAAACTTACTGTTTTAATC
>JAHYJH010000065.1 GCA_019429185.1 Vicingaceae bacterium | reverse complement strand
TATATCAATTTGCCAGCTAAATTGATACAGAATGGTATTGACCCACATATTCCGTGGCTATACAATTACAAACTTGATTTTAGATTCAAGTAGTGTAAGATTTAATCCCTCAATAAAATCGTTGATAGCTATCGGGACAGCGAGGCTTTTAACTTTTTTTTTGCCTTCGTTAGCGTCATTGCAAAGCCCAAGCGTTTGGATTGAGTGTTGGAGCTGAAGCAATCTGTCCTTCGATTAAACAGATTGCTTCGGTCGTACCTCCCTCGCAATGACGATTACTAGCGAAATTTATCAAAGGTCGCTTCTTACTTGATTCTTGTAATGTTCCTATACTTTTATTTATTAAAAAGGATATTTGTCGTACACCCACTAAAATAATAAACAAACGGATAAACATATTTTTTTATATCTTTGTAAATACAAATGAAAATTGAAACCTACATAAGTCAATTACTTTTTTATCACGAATGTGTGATTGTGCCTAATTTAGGTGGTTTTGTTGGTAATTATAAGCCCGCTTACATCCAACCCTTACAACATAAATTTCACGCTCCATCCAAACAAATTTCTTTCAACAAAAATTTAACCACTAATGATGGCTTGTTGGCTCACTATATTGCAGAAAAAGAAACCCTTAGTTACGAACAAGCCTGTAAAGAAATTGAGGCTTTTGTTTTAACACTAAAAAACACCTTAAAAACCAACAAAACAGCTCAACTAGAAAATATTGGTACTTTTCTGCTAGACCATGAACATAAAATCCATTTTGAGCCAGACTTGAGCGAAAATTACTTATTAGCTTCTTATGGTCTTTCTTCTTTTCAAACATTACCGATTAAGCGTATTTCTAATGAAGAAAAAATAACAAACGACTTAAAAATTGTTGCACAAACATCTGCAAAAATTGTTCACCTCAATGAAAACAACAGAAAAAAATGGATAGCTGCAGCAATAATTGCAATTCCGCTTTCATTTTTAGCTTTTTGGATACCCACAAACTATGACTTGACAGGCGACATAAATTATGCTAAACTCAATCCTTTTATTGATGATTCCAATAAAGCCGTTTATACCGAACGTAAAGAACCAACAATTTTTAATGAAGATGATTTATTATTATTAGAAGATGTACTAAAAAATGATACCAGTAAATCAACTTATCTTTCTTTTTCGTGGATAAAGGACGAACAACCTATCGTTATTGAATTACAAAAAAATAACATTGCAGAACCCGACACCACAAGTGTTGCATTAAAGCAAAAACAACTTAGGTATCATATTATAGCAGGCTGTTTTTCTGAAAAGAAAAATGCCAAGCGAATGGTAATCCAACTCCAAAAAAAAGGTTTTGATGCGTCAATAATTGGACAACGAAAAGGGTTGTGGACGGTCAGTTACAACAGTCATTTTTCAAGAAATCAAGCATTAGATGCATTGGTTCTTGCTAAGTCCGACAACCGCAAAGCGTGGTTGTTAAAAATGTAAAGAATCTCTTAAGAACTACAGAACTGCATAAAAAAAGATTAATAACTTCTCGTTATGCCATTAATAATCTATAATAATGATTAAAAGTAGTAATAAATATTCATTATTTCTTTATAGGAGTTGTATTATAATTTTTTTTACTCTCTCATTTGTTAATACAATTTATTCTCAAAATAACAGAACTCAAGAACTGTCATCATTAATAAGTACAGAAATAACAGATATACTTAAAATTCAATATTTAAATGAACTTGCTTGGGAGTTAACTTCTATAGATTTAGATTCGTCTATTACATTAAGTAAGAATGCATTAGAGTTATCAAGAAAAGTTGTAAGTAGTAATAAAAACAAATGGATTAATTCAAATGAGAAAGAAACTGCTCAGTTTGAGATGGGGGATTCTTATCAGAAATTAGGAAGTTTTTATTACTACAAAGGAGATTATCGCCAATCTATTGAAAACTATACTAATGCATTAGAATTATTTGAAAAATTAATAGATAAAGATAAAACACTAAATAAAAAGTTTGTAAAAGCACAATCTAGTACATTAGGAAATTTAGCTAATGTTTTTTTTGCTCAAGGGAATAGTTTAAAAACTTTAGAATATGTTCTTTACGCTATAGATATTAATCAAAAGATTAAAAATAGAATAGGTATTATTAGCAATTTGGTAATGTTAGGTAATGTTTATGTCGAAAAGAAAAATTATGAAAAATCAATAGAATATTATAAAAGTGCATTAGAGATATCAAAAGATATAGAGAATAATAAAGCTAAATCGACCATTTTAGGAAATATTGCAAATGTTTATTTAATCAATAATAATTATATTGAAGCAGAGAAGTATTTTATTCAGGCTCTTGAAATAACTGAAAGTATAAAAAATTTGAGTGGACAATCGACACACTTAGGAAACTTAGGCATTCTGTATTTAAAAAAGAAAGACTTTATTAAGTCACTTGAATGTTTAAACAAATCATTAGAGATTGCTAAAAAAATTAAAGATATTAATTCTATAGCAATTGTCAAAGGCAATATTGGAGAGTTGTACTTTACTATTGGAGAATTTGAAAAGGCGGAGATATATTTATTAGAAGCGAGTAGAATTTCTGAACAAGAAGGTTATCTTGATAATTTGAAAGAAGTAAGTTATAATCTAAGTAATCTCTATACACGAATTAGAGATTTCAAAAAAGCATTAGAGCATTACAAGGTTTTTGTTACGGTAAAAGATTCGCTTTCCAATATAGAGGCAGAAAAAGAATTTGTGAGGATAGAATTAAATCATGAATTTGAAAAAAAAGAAGCAACAGCTAAGATGGAACGAAAAAAGAACGAAGTGATAAAAGATATCATTATTTCTTCTATAACTATTATATTGTTATTAGTAGTAGGTTTTATAGTTTATTCTTTTAAAAAGTTAAGAGTAACAATGAAACAAGCTTTTGTAATGCTGTTGAATTTTTTATCAAAATTTATTACTCGACCAAAGCCTTTTAATAAAAACTAAATTTACTCTCTTTGAAAATATTGTGTAAAATAGGCAAATCAAAAACTTGGCAATTCAAGAATTAAATTCCTTTTCAATTTTATCGGCTAAAAAAGTAGAGAGTTTTTCATAAGATTCATTTGTCCAACCGGCAACGTGCGGACTAAGTATTACATTTTCGGCTTGTTTTAGATAATTGAAAGTTTCGTTATCAATTCCTTCTAAATCAAATGCATTGCTTTCAAATTCTAGCACATCTAAACAAGCTCCCAGCACTTTTCCCGATTTTAATCCTTCCACTAAATCAAATGTATTTACATGGTTTCCTCGTGCTGTGTTAATGAGGTAAAATGGTTTTTTGCAGGAAGCAATAAAGTTGGCATCTACATAATGTTGTGTTTCTTCAGTAAGCGGCAAATGAATACTAATGATGGTTGCTTTTGCTTTCAATTCTTCTAAAGAAACTTCATCCGCCCAACTTCCAACTTCTAACCCCCAACCTCTAACTTTATATTTATCGTAAGCAATTACGTTGCAATCAAATCCTATCAGTTTTTTTGCTAAAGCACTGCCCATATTACCATAGCCAATAATCCCCACCGTTTTGCCTGCTAATTCTAATCCTCGGTTGGCTTCTCTGTCCCAAATTCCTTGTCGCACTTGAGCATCGCCTTGTTTGAGTTTGTTAAACATCATCAACAACATTCCTATTGCGTGTTCGCCAACAGCATCTTTGTTTCCTTCGGGCGAGTTAATTACTTTTACTCCTTTTTTTTCTGCATAAGCAACATCAATATTTTCTAATCCGGCACCCGAACGAGCTATAAATTTTAAGTTTTCGGCTTTATCTAAAAAACAGTTGTCGATAGAAAAACGGCTACGAATAACTATCCCAACATAGTTTTTAATTTTTTGTTCTATGGTTGTTTTAGAAGAATTATAATCGTGTTCACAAGCATATCCCATTTGAACTAATCGTTCTTCTAAAATGGAATGAACGGTATCTATGAATAAAATTTTTTGTTTCATTTTTATAATCAGTAAACTTTAAATAACTTTTATATCAAGCATACATCAAATAACCAATAAAAAAGTAAATAAAAATACCAAAAATATCGTTGGTTGTGGTAATAAAAGGACCTGTTGCTAAGGCTGGGTCTATTTTATATTTGTGCAACAACAAGGGAATAAGTGTTCCAAAAATTCCTGCGAAAAAAATTACGGATAACAATGCTGTACTTACTGTAACTGCTAAGTTTAAAGACTCTTGAAAGAAAAAAGTATATCCAAATATTAATATTGAACACACCAAACCATTCATAATTCCAACCAACATTTCTTTACCTAATTTACTCCAAATACCTGTTAACCCCATTGATTTGTTTGCCAGCCCTTGCACAATTAATGCAGAAGATTGCACGCCCACATTACCTCCCATAGCAGCAATTAAAGGAATAAAAAAAGCCATTTCGGGGTGAAGTTGAATTTCTCCCTCATAAATACCTATAATTTTTGATCCAACAATTCCTCCTAACAAACCAACTAAAAGCCAAGGCAGTCTGGCTCGAGAGATTATCCAAAATTTATCGGAAGATTCAATGTTTTCAGAAATACCAGACGCCAGTTGGTAATCTTTTTCGGCTTCTTCTTTAATTACATCAACCACATCATCTATAGTAATTCTACCAATTAGGCGGTTGAGTTCATCAACAACAGGAATGGAAACTAAATCGTATTTGTCCATTAACATTGCAACATGTTCATCATCAACATCTGGTGTAACCGAAAGAATGTCGCTTTCGTAAATATCAATCACTTTTTTTGTGCCAGGGGTAAGTAACAATCTTCGCAACGAAATTCTGCCTTTTAACACATTGTTATCATCAACCACATAAACGGTGTAAACGCGCTCTAACTCTTCGGCTTGTTTTTTTAATTCCTTTAAACAGGTATTAATGTCCCAATTCCAATTTACGCTAATCAGCTCATTGGTCATCAAACCACCCGCTGTATCTCCATGATAATCAAGCAATTTAAGAATATCAGAAGCTTGTTCTAAATCTTCGATATGGGCAATTACTTCTCCTCTTTTTTCTTCAGATAGCTCTCCAATAATATCGGCAGCATCATCAGAATCCATATTGTCGATAAAATGTTCGGCAATTTCTTGAGAGGATAAGGCTTCTAAAAATTTTTCTCTTCGTTCTTCATCTAACTCTACAAGCACATCGGCAGCAAATTCTTTAGGTAAAAAATTAAAAAATGCTTGGGCTTGCTCTAAATTTTGTTCGTCTAAAATTTCGGCAACATCAACGGGGTGCAACTCATTAACGAGGCGCATTACTTCTTTTTCTGCATTTTCTGCAACAGCATTGTTTAACTGCTCAAGAAATTCTTTTGTGAGTTGAAATTGCATAAATTTATTTTTGAGGCTGCAAAATTACTATTTTTAAACCCACAACCAATGGGTTTTAGATATTTTTAGGTACTTTTGAATGCCAAAAAAAGAATCTTTAAACAAAAATGACGCTTAAAAGAAAATTATATATAGTTGTTTTTGGAACAGACACAAAGTTAGGAAAGCGATTTGATGTTGTTTTACTTTACCTAATATTAACAAGTGTTTTGGCTATAATATTTGAGAGTATTCCTGAATTAGGAAGTAACTATGCTGCGGTCTTTTTATATATTGAACTATTTTTTACGGCTATTTTTTCTATTGAATATCTGCTTCGAATTTGGATAAGTCCAAAGCCATTAAAATATATTTTCAGTTTTTGGGGAGGTGTTGATTTTGTTTCTATTCTTCCTTCTTATTTAATCCTCTTAATTCCTGGCATACATTTTTTAGCAGCAATAAGATCATTACGGCTACTTCGGATTTTTCGGATTATTAAATTAGTACGTTTTTTAACCGAAGCCAATAGTCTGAAAAGGGCTTTAGTTTCAAGTTTTTATAAAATAAGTACTTTTCTGTTTACCATTTTAGCTATAGTTGTTATTATGGGAACCATAATGTATGTGGTGGAAGGTGCAGAAAATGGGTTTACGAGTATTCCACAAAGCATCTATTGGGCAATCATAACAATTACAACAGTTGGCTATGGAGATATTGTTCCACTCACAGTGATAGGCAAAGTTATATCTTCTGTTGTTATGCTTATTGGTTATGCTATCATAGCCGTTCCAACAGGTATTTTTACAGTAGAAATTGCCAAAGCAGGAAATGAAAGAAAAAAATGTGAACTTTGTAAGCATGATAACGAAACAAATGCAAATTATTGCAATAAATGTGGAAAACCATTAGCCAATGTTTAGTATAAAAGAATTTTTGAGTTATAAACTGTTTGACATTGGAGAAAACGCACTAAAAGTATCTGAATTACTCTTATTGAGTGTGTTTATAATTATTGTTACCATAGTTGTTAAACTTATTAAAAAAGCCATATTCAGCACAACAAAGCTAGATATATCGAGAAAAAACTCACTTTTTAGTTTAACTAAATATGTTATTATTGTCCTATCCATAATTTTTGGACTACAAATAATAGGTTTCAATTTATCAATTTTAATGGCAGGATCTGCTGCTCTTCTTGTTGGAGTTGGGTTTGGGTTACAAAATTTATTTAGCGATTTTACTTCTGGTATAATTTTACTTTTAGACTCAACAATAAAAGTAAATGATGTGATAGAAGTTGGCAATTTAGTTGGAAAAGTACAAGAAATTAACCTCAGAACTACTACCGTTTTAACACGGGAAGATATTTACATTATAATTCCAAATACAGATTTAACCAAAAATCAATTGGTTAACTGGACATACAGTTCCATTTCTTCTCGTTTTGAAATTAAAGTTGGAGTAGATTATTCATCTGATGTGCAATTAGTAATGCGATTGATGAAAGAAGCAAGTAATCATCCAAGTGTGTTAAAAAATCCCGAATCTTTTGTTCGTTTTAGTGATTATGGAGATTCATCACTTGATTTTACGTTGCTATTTTGGACAGACAAAGTATTTAGAATAGAAACGATAAAAAGCGACATACGAATAAAATTATTTGAGTTATTTAGCGAACACAAAGTCCAAATTCCTTTCCCTCAACGTGTAATTCATGTAAAAAAAGAAGAAAAAGATTCCCTAACAGAACCCTAATAGAACAATAAAAAATATTTTTTCAAATAAGTTTGTCTGTATTAAAAAAAATGTCGTAAATTCGCAGCCCCATTTTAGGGATATTAATATTATTAATAGTAATCAAAACAGATTTACGTGAATACATTAAGTTACAAAACAATTTCAGCAAACGAAGCTACAGTTAACAAAAACTGGGTACTTGTTGATGCACAAAACGAGCCTTTAGGAAGATTAGCTTCAAAAGTGGCTAGTTTAATAAGAGGAAAGCACAAAACCAATTTCACACCTCATGTTGATTGCGGTGATAACGTAATTGTTATTAATGCAGAAAAAATAAAATTAACTGGAAAAAAATGGGATGATAAAGAATATATTACCTATTCAGGATATCCAGGTGGTCAAAAAATAGCAATAGCAAAAGATGTTATGGCAAAAAAACCAACATTTATGGTAGAAAAGGCAATAAAAGGAATGTTGCCAAAAAATAAATTAGGTAGTGCTTTGTTCAGAAACCTTTATGTTTATGAAGGAGCTGTTCACAACCAAGAAGCACAACAACCAAAAGAAATTAAATTATCTGATCTTAAATAAAATCCATGGAAGTAATTAACGCAACAGGAAGAAGAAAAACTGCAGTAGCAAGAGTTTACCTTACAAAAGGAAAAGGAAATGTAACTGTAAATAAAAAAGACTATAAAGTATTTTTTCCAACCACTGTTTTACAAGGAAAGATTCAACAAGCATTTGTTGCAACAGACACTAAAGATACTTTTGATGTTAAAGTAAATGTATTTGGTGGAGGAATAACAGGACAAGCTGAAGCGGTTAGACACGCAATATCAAGAGCCTTAGTTAAATCAGATGAAGCAAACAGAGCATTACTAAAAGTAGATAGTTTACTTACAAGAGACCCTAGAATGGTTGAACGTAAAAAACCAGGGCAGCCTAAAGCTCGTAAACAATTTCAATTTAGTAAACGTTAAGATTAAAACTATTTCCGAACAAATCGGAGTTTTTATAACCTATTGTTTAGTATCTAAATTTTTAAGACTTCGCAATTGCGAGCTACTTAAAGATTGAAGTTATTAAGGAATGTAAACAATTAAAAAAATGTCAAAAGTAGATTTCAAAGAACTATTAGATGCAGGTGTTCATTTTGGTCACCTAAAAAGAAAATGGAACCCAAAAATGGCTCCTTATATTTTTATGGAGCGAAGCGGTATTCACATTATCGATCTTCATAAAACAGCAGCAAAATTAGAGCAAGCTTGTGCTGCATTAGAGCAAATTGCAAAATCAGGTAAAAAAATCATGTTTGTTGCAACAAAAAAACAAGCAAAAGATATTGTTGCTGAAAAAATTAAAGCAACCAATATGCCTTACATCACAGAAAGATGGCCTGGAGGTATGCTTACCAATTTTGTTACTATTAGAAAAGCGGTAAGAAAAATGGCTACTATTGATAAAATGGTAGAAGATGGAACTATGAATACGTTATCAAAAAGAGAACGTCTTCAAATTCAACGTCAACGAGAGAAATTAGAAAGAGATTTAGGAAGTATTGCCGATTTAACTCGTTTGCCTTCTGCAATTTTTGTTATTGACATTAAAAAAGAACACATCGCTATTGCTGAAGCAAAAAAATTAGGTATTCCTACTTTCGCTTTAGTAGATACTAACTCAGACCCTACTTTAGTAGATTTTGCAATACCAGGAAATGATGATGCTTCTAGCTCTATTGATAAAATCATCACTATTGTTGCAGAAGCAGTAACCAAAGGATTGTCTGATAGAAAAAAAGATAAAGAATCTTCAAAAGAATTAAAAGAAAAAGCACCTAAAGAAGCTGAAAATGAATCAACTAAAGCTAAAGTAACTGAAGAAGCTGAGGTTATTTCTGAAGAAGAAACTAAATCGTAATTTATATTCTCTTAAAAATAAAATTTATTCAACACTTTTAACACATAAAACATGGCAAACATAACTGCTGCAGACGTAAACAAATTAAGACAACAGACTGGTTCTGGAATGATGGATTGCAAAAAAGCATTGGTAGAAGCTGATGGAAATTTTGAAGCTGCTATCGATATTCTTAGAAAAAAAGGTCAAAAAGTTGCTGCAAACAGAGGTGATAGAGACGCTAACGAAGGTTTAGTTCTTGCAAAAACTGCTAATAATGGTAAAAAAGCCGTTTTAGTGGTAGTAAATTGTGAAACAGATTTCGTTGCTCAAAACATTGACTTCAATAAATTTGCAACTACCATTTTAGATACAGCCATAGAAAAAAATCCTGCTTCATTAGAGGAATTAAAAAACTTACCTTTTGGAACGGAATCATTAACTATTGCTGAAAAAATTGTTGAGCAAACAGGCGTTATTGGTGAAAAAATTCAAGTTTCTGCCTATGAAGTTATTGAAGCTGAAACGACTATTGCTTACAATCACCCAGGAAACAAATTGGCTTCTATTGTTGGATTTAATAAAATTGGCGACAAAATAAACGAAGTAGGTAAACAAATTGCGATGCAGGTTGCTGCAATGAACCCACTTGCTGTTGATGAAAATGGTGTGGATAAATCAGTTATTGAACATGAATTAGCAATAGGAAGAGAAATTGCCTTACAAGAAGGAAAACCAGAAGCTATGGTTGATAAAATTGCTGAAGGAAAAGTAAAAAAATTCTTAAAGGAAAATACCTTACTTAACCAAGATTCCATTTCCAACAATAAAAAAAATATCGCTCAAATTCTGAAAGAAACAGAAAATGATTTAGCGGTTACAGGCTTCAAGCGTATTATGCTTGGCTAAATATTTAAAAAAGAGAAAATTAAATTTTCTCTTTTTTTTTGTCTGAAAATTTAAAAAAAAGGTGTTAAGGGTTAGTAATTAAGTGTTAGTAAGAAAACTATACTATTATTATAAATGCTGTTAAAATAATTTTATTTTTAAAAACATTATCCGAACTTTACTAACTACTAACTACTAACTACTAACTACTAACTACTAACTACTAACTACTAACTACTAACTACTAACTACTAACTACTAACTACTAACTACTAACTACTAACTACTAACTACTAACTACTAACTAATAACTACTAACTACTAACTACTAACTACTAACTACTAACTACTAACTACTTTTTATATGTCTTACAAAAGAATTCTTCTCAAACTTAGTGGTGAAGCCCTTATGGGAAATAAACAATTTGGAATAGATAATGATCGTATAGCCATTTACGCAAAAGAAATTAAAGAAGTAGTTGAAACAGGTGTTCAAGTAGCAATAGTTATTGGTGGCGGAAATATTTTTAGAGGAATACAAGCAGTTGAAGGAGGAATGGAAAGAACGCAAGGTGATTATATGGGAATGTTAGCTACTGTAATAAACAGCATGGCGTTACAAGCTGCTTTAGAAGCAATTAATGTGGAAACCCGATTACAAACTGCCATCGAAATGAAAGAAATTGCCGAGCCTTTTATTAAAAGAAAAGCTGTTCGCCATTTAGAAAAAGGAAGAGTAGTCATTTTTGGAGCCGGTACAGGAAATCCATTTTTCACAACAGATACAGCAGCCAGCTTACGGGCCGTTGAAATTGAAGCAGATGTAATTTTAAAAGGAACCCGTGTAGATGGAATTTATACTGCCGACCCAGAAAAAGATGCAACAGCAACTAAATATGCAACCGTTACTTTTGAAGAAGTGTATCAAAAAGGACTTTCTGTAATGGATATGACCGCTTTCACGCTTTGTAACGAAAACAAACTTCCCATCATTGTTTTTGATATGAATACGCCTGGAAATCTTAAAAAAGTAATTGCAAAAGATTCTAAAATAGGTACATTGGTTGAGTTTTGATAAAAAAAAACACTCTATTGTCGTAATTTCTTGAGTTTATTTTTTAAGAGTTTATTTTCTTTTTCTAAATTTTTAATTTTGGTTTCGTAAATACCTACTAGAACATTAAAGTCGTTAATTAACTTAATAGGACTATCTTTAGGATTTAACTCCTTTTTATTTAACAGAACATTTATATCAACTACAAGTAATTCCCATGTACTAAGGTTATGTATTTTAGCAAGCTCTTCTAAGCGATAAACCGTAAGAGCTGTTTTACCTGATTCAATTTTTGAATATGCTTTTTGGCAAATATTAAGTATGTCAGCGACATACTGCTGAAAAAGTTTTTTATCTAATCGTAAAGCTCTTATTTTAAAATGTAATTCCATATTTAGGACTAAAAGTACTTAATATATTTAAAGAAATAAAATATATTTGTTTCATATTTAAGTTAAAACAACCCAATAAAGGGAATTTATTAATTAAAATTTATTATTATGAGTTACAAAATTTACAACCCCTATACAAATATAGGAAATCAATTTAAAGAAGGATTGGACTATGTTATTGCAAACATAGGTTCTCCTGCAGTTTATGAAAACTTAGAAAAGGTTATGAGAGACTATTTTAAAACAATTTTTGATTTTGAAACAAATCCACCTTATTATACACCTATTATTGATAACCTTGTGTTAAGTATTTTGCCTAACACAGCAAATAGTTATCAAAATAGTAATTTAAGGAATGATAGTTTCTATAATCAAGAACAAATTGCTATTATAAATTCTATTTATGATGCAATTAAAGTAAATGATATAGAGGGAATAGAAGCTGTCCTTGATGATGCTAACCAAGAAATTGCACAAAGTGGATTAAGCAATGTTGACCAAACTCCGCTATTTGTGGCTGTAGAAATAGGAAAAATATCTTATCTTTATTGGAAAAGTGCTGTTTATGAAGGAAGTTCGTGGAGTGAGTATTTGAGCGATCAAGTACCTGTTAATGTTGCAAATATTCCTTTTTGGGTAATAGCAAGTATGGAAGGTGCTTTAATTGGTTTCGCACAAGTACAACAATTAGATATGGGTGTTGCAAATTATCAAAACTTTGCAGGAAGATCAATAGCAACCATGTCAGCTATGTTAGCAGCAGTTGGATTAAGCTCTGGGAAAATGTTTTTTAAATGGATTAAAAAAGCTAATTCAACAAAGCTTACTTTGAATAAGGAGGCTATAGCTAGATTCGATGGAAGTGGGGTAGATATAGAAAATGGAGGAACTCAGATTGCGGGAACTAGATTGTTATGTTTTGCTTCAAATGCTAGGAATTGTTCAGCAGGATCTTGTGGAAGAAATACGCAAACTGCAAATACAGGAGGCGTAGTGATTGCTTGTGTTAATTTCTGATAGCGATTATTGAGTTTAGTTAAAAGTCATAACAGTTTTCAATGCAGAAAAATATTTCTTCAAAATTAGAGTTAACCATAAAAGATATAGGCGACCTTGTTATAAAATCTAGAACAGAGTATGTTAATGATATACTTTTACCTAGTGGTAAAACAGGCATTAGTCTCTTTCTTTATCATTGTGGTAAATGTTTGAAAAATGATAAATTTCTTGAGCATTCATATTTATACTTTGAAGAAAGTTTTTCTGCATTAAATCAGTATGAAGAGTTAATTAAAGGGACTACATTACATGGAGGATTCACAGGTGTTTTGTGGCTTTATCAATATTATATAAATCAAAAATTCTTGAATTTTGATAATTTCTCTAAGGAAACTTTTTCTTTTTTCGATGAAGTAGTCATGAAAGAGATTGATAATCAAAAACAATCAAAAAATTACGATTTACTATATGGAATATTAGGCTTTGGAGTATATTTTTTAGAGAGGAATAAATTCTCTCTCCAAGAGGAAAAATTAAATTATATTGTAGATATAATAGAAGATATTGCTGTGGAAAAAGAGCATGGAATTGTGTGGGAAGATGTATTTTATAAAGAAAAAGATGATGATAATGAATTGATAAATTTAGGATTTGCACATGGACTTCCTTCTATACTTGTTTTTTTATCATATGTTTATAAAAATACAGGAAATAAAAAAAGTATAATATTAATTGAAAAAATAATTAAATATTTAAAATTTCATGAACTTGATTCTTCAAAAGGTAGTTTGTTTTCTCATAATATATTAAATGATAAACCAGGTGTAATACCCAGTCGATTAGCTTGGTGCTATGGTGATTTAGGTATAGGTTATGCTATTTTAAAAGCAGGAATTTTAATTGCTAACAATGGTCATATTCAGTATGGAAGTAAAATATTAAATAGCCTCACAGAAAAAACTATTGATGACTATACTGTTGGTGTAAAAGATGCTGGATTTTGTCATGGAGCTTCTGGTGTTTCTCACTTGTTTTATAAAGCATTTAAGTATACAAAAGATATTAATTATTTTAAATCTTCGGAATATTGGATGAGCATAGCCTTACAAATGAAAAATGAAAAAAAAGGTTATTCAAAATATACATTTTTAGAAAATAAAAATAAATGGATCTATGAACCATCAAATGGTTTATTAGAAGGATCTTCTGGCATTGGTCTTTGTATGGTTTCACATTTTGAAGAGATAGATCCAACTTGGGATTTGTGTTTTTTACTTTAATAATAAAATTGTAAATTAGCACTTTAATTGTGCTTATTCATAACAATATGAAGAGAGGTTATTTTTTGTATTTATTCATAATATTTTCATTGCGGTTATTTTCTCAAGAGGAAATAAAACAAATAAGTACGATATATTCTGATAGTACAAATTTTTCTGATTTATTGTTTTTAAAAGAAGTTTTAGCAGGGGTAGAAATTGTAGGGCTTGGAGAACAATCTCATAGTGACGGACCTACTTTTGAAGCAAAGGTAAGGTTGATTAAATTTTTGCATGAAGATTTAGGGTTTAATGTAATTGCTTTTGAAAGTGGGCTTTATGATTGTTCAAAAGCTAATGAATTGATTAAAAATAGAACAATAGAAAATGATACAAACTATTTAAACAGAGCGATATTTGGCGTATGGAATTGTAGGGAGCTTCACCAATTGGCTAAATATATTGATGAAACTCAAAAAACCCCTAATCCATTACATTTAACAGGTTTTGATTGCCAATTTGCAGGATTAACTTCACGCGATTATTTTATACAAGACGTGAATGATTTTTTATTATACATTGAAAATCGCTCTAACCAAAAGCTAAATATAGATACTGCAAGGTTAAATAACTCACTAAAAGAATTAGCCAAATATTCTAATTTTTTCAAAAAACTATCTCCTGAAGACACATTGTTTTTGTCAAATACAATAGATACTTTATTGTCGGTTATAAATACACATAATATTGTTGATGAGCAGATTTCTTTTTGGAAACAGGTATTTAAATCTGTTAAAGTGGATTACCGAAAAAAATATGTTTACAAGACTAGTCCAGTACTAAGGGATTCTATGATGGCGGAAAACTTAAAATGGATTGTTAATGAACAATATAAAAACCAAAAAGTAATATTATGGTCGGCAAATACTCATTTAGCTAATTCAACTAAGTCTGTTGATAGTAAATATTTATCTAAAAATAAACTAATGGGAAATTATTTAAAAGATGAATTTTCGGATAAATATTACTTCATGGCATTTACTTCTTATGGGGGAGATGTTACAGGACTTTGGCTTATAGATTTTATAATAAAACTACGTAAAAAGAATAAAAATAGTGTTGAACAATTTTTATACAATATAGGTTACGACTATTCTTTTATGGATTTAAGAAAACAAATAAGCGAAAATAATCCTTATTTTTATAATAGTAGAATATTTGGACACAATCCTGATGATATGAATTTGTACAAAGTAGTAGATGGATTGTTTTATATCAAAGAAATGTATCCTGCTACTTATAAGTATTAATTGAAGTTATGGCAATGAAATTTATTATTAATTACATACTATTTTGCTTGGGTATAATTGGTTTTATCAATAATGCTACAGGACAACAAAGAAAT
Source organism: Vicingaceae bacterium (assembly GCA_019429185.1). Taxonomy (GTDB): domain Bacteria; phylum Bacteroidota; class Bacteroidia; order Flavobacteriales_E; family Vicingaceae; genus BRH-c54. The sequence continues at coordinate 4,616 of JAHYJH010000065.1, read as the reverse complement.
GATAGTTTGTTTGTTTTTTCAGGTATAATCTATGAAGCAGATAGTTCGATTATTCCATTGCCAAATGTTAACATTTTGCTTAAAAAAGGTAAAGGGATGAGTTCTGATGTTGAAGGTAATTTTTCTATTAATGTTTCCATAGGTGATACTTTAGTTTTTAGTCATATCGGCTTTTATTCTCGTCTGTTGCTAATTTCAGATGCCATGGAAACAAAACAAGATATATATTTAATAAAGCATATTTTTGAAATGAGTGAAGTTATGATTGGGGCAACTTATACTTATGAAGAATTTAAAAAAAAATTTACTGAAATGAAAGTTGAATACGACCAAAATTTATTTAATGCACAAATTAATATTTTGCTATGTCTTTATCAGGCTAAATCAAATGCTTTTATGTATTGGGAAGCAGAAGATATGGCAAGATATTCACTTAAAAGATTGTCAAATAGTGTAATCTTTGCAGGTCAAATTTCTCCAGAAAATATGATTACTACTGGGAATATTATAAGTCATTCAAATTCACTATTCAACAGAAAAAAAAGAGACGAAGCGTTTTTAACAAAATTTAAACAATCTCAAAATCAGTTTAATTATGTAAAAAAAAATTTCAATAATTAATTGATTAAATAAAAAAGGTTTGTTAATGAATTATTCCTATTACAAAAATAAAATCCTTCGCATTCCTTTAAAGCCGTTAAAAACAAGTTTTAGTATAGAAGAGTTAAAAAGATTATATCTAAAAAAAGATGTACAAGAAGCTTTATTTTTATCATCACCCAATTTACTGAATAAATGTCATCTTTGGCTTAAAGGAGAAATAAAAGAGAATAAGGAAGAAAAGATTGTATACGCATTATTAAAATATGCTTTGCGTATGCATAGTAGATCTACTCCTTATGGTTTGTTTGCAGCTTGCGGTGTTGTTCGTAATGATAAAAACATAATAATTAATTCTAATAATTTCACAAGAAATACTCGTTTGGACATGAATTTTACTTGTGCATTAGCACAAGATTTGGCAAAACAATCATTTATACAACCTTATCTGAAATTTTATCCTAATACCAGTAATTATAATCTATATGATAAAATAAGATTTGTAGAATATTTTTATAAGAATAAAAACAGAATCCATCAAATAAGTGCAGTTGATAATTCATATTATTTACAAAAAATCTTAAAAGAAGCGGAGGCTGGAGTTACTATCTCTAAATTGCAATCATTATTAGTTGACGAAAATGTAACCTTAAAAGAAGCAGAAGATTTTGTTCAAGAAATTATTAAATCTCAGATTTTGGTGAGTGAAATTGAACCTTCTGTAACAGGAAAAGAATTACTTATTCAAATATTCTCTATATTAATTAATATTAATAAACAACATCCAAATGAAGAATTATTGCAAATTATAAAAGCTATTGAAGATATACAACAAAATATAGAAGTCTTAGATTCTAGTATTGGAAACGAATTAAATTTATATGAAAAATTGGTTAGCTTTTTAATGTCATTTGAAGTACCTATTGAAAAAAATAAATTATTTCAAACAGACCTTTATTATATTGATAAATCAATAAATAATAATGATATATTATGCAAAAACAATGTTACACAAGATCAACTAAAAAAAGCATTAAAGATATTAAATAAATTAACTACACATAAAGAAAACAACTTATTAAAAGAATTTAAAGAAAATTTTCACCATCGTTACGAGGATAAAGAAGTATTACTTTCAGAAGCACTTGATAATGAAATGGGGGTAGGCTATGGCAACAATCTAAATCAAATAGGAGATATAAACCCACTTATAGATAACGTATTTGTTTTTAATGAGAAATTGAATAAAAGAGAGTTGTTATTTAGTGAAAAACATTCATTTCTATTGAAGAAATTAACTGAAGCAAATCAAAGTAAAAAATATATTGTTTATATAAATGAAGAAGAAGTAAGAGGTTTTGAAGAAAAATGGGATAATATCCCAGATACTTTCTCTGTAATGTATTCAAATTTAGGGAAAAAAAATGGATTGCCCTTTTTAAGTATTAATCAGGCAGGGGGTGCAAGTGGTATTAATTTACTAGGTCGTTTTAGTTTAGGAAATAAAGAGATAGAACAATTTACTAAAGAAATTGCCAAGCATGAGCAGGCTATTAATTCTGATAAAATAATTGCTTCTATATTACACTTGCCAGAAAGTAGAACAGGTAATATACTTCTTAGGTCTAACATAAGAAATTATGAAATCCCGTATTTATCTAACTCAAGTTTGCCTAAAGAACAACAAATTGCTTTAAGTGATTTATATGTAAGTATAAAAAATAATAGAGTTTTTCTCCGTTCAAAAAAATTAAATAAAGAAATAATTACAAGATTAGATAATGCACATAACTATTCATATAAAGCATTACCTATTTATTATTTTTTATGCGATTTACAAACGCAAAATACCCAGGAAGGTTTATTTTTTGATTGGGGAGATTTAAAAAATGAGTTCTCTTTTTTACCTCGAGTAGAGGCAGAAGGTGTTATTGTTTCATTAGCTACTTGGCAGCTGAAAAAAAAGGATTTTAGTTCTTTATTAGAGAATGCTGATAATCTAAGAAAAAAAGTTAATGAATGGCAAAAAGAATGGTTTTTACCTAATTTAATTCTTTTAGCTGATGGAGACAATGAATTACTTATTGATTTATCAAATGAATTAAGCTTGAAAATGTTTGTTTCTGAAATAAAAAACAGAAAATTTATTGTTTTAAAAGAGTTTTTATTTGATGAAAAAACAGCATTGGTAAAAGATGAACAAGGAAATGCTTACACTAATGAGTTTATTGCTATTCTAAAGAAACAATTAACTAAATCTCCTGAATTTAAAGAAGATAAAACTACCGTTTCCATAACTAATAAAGTCAAAATAGAGAGAAGTTTTCCATTAGGTTCAGAATGGCTATATTATAAAATTTACTGTGGAGTAAAAACAGCCGATAGAATATTAATTGAAATAATAAAACCATTTTCCCAACAGCTTTTGGAGAATCAATTAATTGATTGTTGGTTCTTTATTCGTTATTCAGATCCAGAAAATCATTTAAGGATAAGGTTTCATTTTACTGATATTTCAAAAATTGGTGATGTAATTCATTTGTTTTATAATGCAGTTAATAAATATCAACAATCAGGTCTTATATGGAAAATTCAAACAGATACTTATCAGCGAGAAATTGAGCGATACGGAATAACCACTATGTCATTGTCAGAACAGCTTTTTTATCATGATAGTATAAGTATTGTGGATTTTTTAAGTCAAATAAAAAGTTCTAAATTGGAAGACATCAGATGGTTATTTGGAATTAACGCAACAGATGAATTACTTAATACTTTTAATTATTCTTTAGAACAAAAACTTATTTTGTTAGAAAGTCTTAAAATAGGTTTTGCACAAGAATTTAATGTAAATAAAGAAGTTAAATTACAAATAGATAAAAAGTATAGAGTCAATAAAAATGAAATTGAAACAATTTTATGGAGTAATGAAAAGATAAGTTTAGAATATCAACTTGCAATATCATTACTAAAAATAAAAGAGAAAAATACAAAACCTATCATAGAGGAAATTTTAGAAAGGTATCAAAATGAAGAGGAATTGCTGCCTTTGAATGATTTATTAGCAAGTTATATTCATATGTTGTTGAATAGGTTGTTTAAAAGTAAGCAGCGTTTACATGAAATGATTATATATGATTTTATGTGGAGAGCCTATCGTTCAAAGTTAGCTAAATTAAAAAATAATATTTCAGAGTAGTGTTGCTAAATTAATTTTTGATAATAAACTAGTGGCTTAATTCAAAGAGTTTGTATCTTTGAATCTAAAATAAAACCTAACGGTGCATTAATATTTGATAATTCGGAAGGAAAAAACACGAGCTTTTAGCACTTAAAACAATTGACGGTAATTTAAATATTATTGATAAACATAAATTTAATCAACTAAAAGCGTATGACAACCGTTAAAAAACAAATAGAACTTAAGGACAAAATTTTAATCGGACTTGAAAAAGTTTACGAAAAACTTATTCAATTTAAGAAACAGAAGAACACAGAGCTTGTAGTTATTCGTGATAATAAAATCGTAAAAATTAAACCCGAATAAAAAGGGCTAAGTATAATGGATATGACCGCTTTTACGCTCTGCAACGAAAACAAACTTCCCATCATTGTTTTTGATATGAATACGTCAGGAAACCTTAAAAAGGTAATCAAAAAGAATTCAAAAATTGGTACTTTAGTCGAGTTTTAATTTCTGATATTTTAAATATTCCTTTTATGAAGGACTATTTTATAACCAATTGATATAAATAATACAAGATCACTGTTTTTTCTGAACCTAGCTCCATATCTTTGTTCTAAATAATTTATATATTCTTCTTGTTTTGAATTATTAAAAGGCAATAATAAAGCAAATGTCCAATATCCGTTTTTCTTTCTACCTAAATAGGGTTTGCTGAGAAAGTTGCATTACGGCACAACAAATAAGTACAATTTTTTGTTTCCACAACATAGTTTAATGATAATATGGCTGTAAAACGATTTATAGCAGCTAAAATTGTGCGATACGAAAG
>JAHYJH010000064.1 GCA_019429185.1 Vicingaceae bacterium | reverse complement strand
GATTAAAACAGTAAGTTTTATGAAAAAATAATGTACATTTGTAGTGATTTAGGAAAATTGGTAAATGGGTTCTACGATTTTCTTTAAATCAAAATGAAAAAAATGAATTTTTAGAACCCACCTTAAAATTATTTGATGCCCTTGAGAAACAAAAAAAATACAATGAAAAGGAAATACTGGAACGATTTAAAACAGAAAAATTCATCAATCAATTTAGTGTAGCAAAAAATTATTTACAAAATTTTATTCTCAAACAATTAAGAAATTATCATGGTGAATCAAAAGCGAACATTATTTGTAAGAATTTATTGATTGACATTGAAATTTTATATTGGAAAAACCAGTTTAAATTAGCAGAAAAACTAGTAAAGAAAGCAGAGAAAATTGCACAGGAATATCAATTTTTTTTAACATTAGAAGAGCTGTCTAATTGGGAAAATAGAATTCACAATGCACAGTTGAGGTTGAATTTAAAACATTCAAAATCCATTTCTAATAAACATGAAAATAACATTAAAAACTACCTTACCATCTTGGAATATAAAGCATTAATTAATGAAACTCAATTGTTAATTAAAGAATCTGAGGTGGTAAGAGATGAAAATGAACTTGATACATACAAAAAACTCTTAAATCATCCTTTGGTTAAAGAAAAAAGCAATTCAAATTCTTATGAAGCTACTTACAGCTATTATGTACTCAACAGTGTGCTTCATCGGTTAATAAAAGATCAAGAAAAATCGGGTGAATATAGAGCGAAATTAGTTGATTATTTGGAGCAATTTCCACATATAAACAAAGAAAATTCAATACATTATCTTTCGAGTTTACATAATTTGCTAATGCATTCCTTGGTTGTAAAAGACTATAAATCTTTTGCCAATTACTTGGGAAAAGTTAAAAAGTTTAAAATTTCTTCAGCCAGAGAACAAACCGCTGTTTTAGATATGTTGTGTTTGTTTGAGTTGGGTTATTATAACGAAACAAAGCAATATGATAAAGCAATTGATTTTGTGAATGAAATTTTTGAAACACACAGCAACATTAAGTCATTATTAAATAGTGAACATTATTATTTGGTACACTACCATACAGCGTTAGCTTATTTTAATATTGGAGATTTTAAAAACGCATTGGTATGGATTAATAAAGTTATCAACCTAACATCTAAAAACCTAAGAGTAGATATTAAGGCAGCTACTTATGTCCTTAATATTATTACGCATTATGAACTTTCTAATTTCATTTTATTACCTTATTTAGTGAAAACAACCTTAGATTTTTTGAAAAATTCTAACATGTTAAGACCTATTGATAAGTTTTTTATTTCCATTTTTTCTAACATTGCTGCAACAAGCAATCAACAACAAAAAGTGCTGTTTTTTAATAAAAAATTAGATTCAATAAAAAAATTAAAATTGGAAGAATCTATTATTTCGGATATTGATTATATGGATTGGTTAGCAAGAAAAGCGAGATGAGATTCATTCATTTTAACTACTTTTGAAAATAAATAAATAGACAGATGGCTATAGAAAATAAAAAAGAACTCAAAGATAAAATCATAGCAACGATAGAAACGCTTAAAGTTAAAATTGAAGAGTTAAAAGAAGTTACAAAGCCCATTGCTCCTGAAAATGCAATTGGAAGGATAAGCCGAATGGACGCAATTAATAACAGAAGTGTTAACGAAGCATCCCTTCGTGTGGCAGAAGAAAAATTAAAAAAGCTGGAACGAGCATTATTAAAAATTGATGAACCAAACTTTGGAATTTGTATTCGTTGCAATAAACCTATTCCTGAAGGGCGTTTACTTATCATGCCCGAGAGTATTACTTGTGTTAATTGTGCTCAATATTAGTTGAATGAATAGAAAAATCAAACTTATTTGGGAATTTAGAGGAGAGGAAGCTGAACAAACAGCTGAACACCATAAAATTCATTTAACAGAATTTGCTCTTAAAGAACACTTGGAATTAACGGAAACAGGAATAGAAAAAATTGATGTTTTTCATTGGATAGCTTTTTTGTTGGTGCATGAGCGTGAGGTTTTTAAGGTAAGAGATGTTATCAAACCTGTTCGAGCAGAAGTGGAAGAATAATAGTCTTAAATTAAATTAGTATGGATTTAGAAAAACTTTGCAAAGAAGTGTGTCAACTAAGCAAAACAGTTGGAAAATTTATTAAAGAACAAAAAATATCCATAGATGATATTGAAGTAAAAGCCAAAAATAGCTTGGTAACTTTTGTAGATAAAACTGCCGAAAAAATGATAGTGGATAGACTTGAAGCGTTAATTCCAACATCAGGTTTTATAACAGAAGAAGAAACATCAACAAAAATTGGCGAAAAATATAACTGGATAATTGACCCGTTAGATGGAACAACCAATTTTATCCATTCAGTACCTTGTTTTTGTGTTAGCATAGGGTTGAAAAGAAATGACGAACTTATTTTAGGCGTAATTTATGAAATTAATTTAGATGAACTTTTTTATGCTTGGGAGGGAAGCAACGCCTATTTGAATGGTAATGAAATTCATGTTTCAAACACATCAACATTAGAAAACGCTTTAATAGCAACGGGTTTTCCTTATTCTGATTATGAAAAACAAGAGGAATATTTATTGCTTTTTAAGGATTTAATGAAAAGCTCCAGAGGATTAAGGCGTTTAGGGTCGGCTGCTGTAGATTTAGCTTATGTGGCTTGCGGAAGATATGATACATTTTATGAATATAGCCTAAATTCTTGGGATGTTGCGGCTGGAGTATTTATTGTGCAACAAGCAGGTGGCGTAGTTACTGACTTTTCGGGAGGTGATAATTATTTGTTTGGTAAGGAACTGATAGCCAGTAATAAATTAATTCAAAAAGAATTTCTAGAAAAAGTGAAACTTTATTTTAATAACGAAGATGTTGAAAAACTACCCTCTTAAAATACTTTTTTTGATGATGTTTTTCAGGTAGATATCTAAACCAATATAACACAAAGACAACACCAAAGCAGAAAGCAACAATGCATATTCAAAGCTAAAAAACAAACTTCCAATATAAAATGTTCCTAACCTGCACACCGCTAACACAATATTGAAATAAAGCAAAACATCTAATCGGTTGATGATGTTAGAAATACTTCCAACAGGAGAAACCAAATTATTGAAAAATACCAAAATCGTAAAATATTTTATCATTTCTCCTGCTTTTCTCCAATCATCACCAAACAATTCGAAAAAGTAGGGAGCTGCTAAGGAAAGTAGAATTAATAATGGGACTAAAACAAACAACATTTTTTTTTGAATAGAGAAAATAAGCCTTAGAAATTCGTTTTTATTTTCATGATAGAGTAGGGTTGCTTTTTGATAGAATACCCTTGAAATTGCAGTTACAACTAATCCTAAAGGAATACTAACAACTTTTTCTGCCATAAAATAATATCCTGCAGTTTTTTCAGTAAAGAAGAAAATAATAAAAATAGGAGTTCCATTAGAAACTAAGGCACTTAAAACGCCTGAAATAGAATAATAACTAAGGTAATCTTTATAGGAAATAGCAACTTCTTTTAATGCAACAACTGAAAATGAAATTGCATTCCAAAATCGTTTTGGAAGTTTAAAAATCAAGTAAAAAGCAGAAATTAAAAGCGAAAGTATATTCGCTACAATTAACCCACCTGATAGGAATTTTAATAGACCCAAAATCACACCACCACTTGAGTTTACTCCAGATTTTAATATGTCCGATAGTGTTATTTTCCGATAAGATTCAATTTTATTGAAATAGAACTGCGTGGCACGATTGATTGAAGCTAAAAAAATAGCCAAAGGAAGTAATAGTATATAAATTCCTAATTGTTGCGTTTTTAAAAATAAGAGTAAATTTTCTTTAAAAATCAGTAAAAAAACAAAGAGAATAAGCGAAAACAGGAAGCTAATAAGTAGTGATAAACTCCAAAGTGCAATGGATTTTTTTTCGTCAGGCTCTACAACTATTGCCGAATCATATCTTCCAGTACTAACAATGGAAAGTACCATGAAAATAGCCATAAACAACGAATAGGAACCAATTTGTTCAACAGCGTAGATTCTTGTAATAATTGGAAGTGCTGCAAAAGAAATCAGATGCACAAACAATTGTCCAACTATCAATGTGGTTACATGGCGGTTAAAATCTGATTTCGGTATGATTCGTTTAAAAATATTCAATATAAAAAGCAATTAGTTAGTGTTTGTTCATTTAGTCGAGAAGTTAGACTTTACAGACAGGCTCTATTTAGTTTGATTTTGAGGGTCAATCCCCATCGGATTATAAACCGCAGGACATGATTTAGACCCTTTTTTCAAAAACATAAAACGAACTTTAAAAATTAAAGGTCGAGCACGGGTATTGAAATAATCGTGTGTTGACTTAATATGGTTAAATTCATAAATTGAAAAAATTGGTGTTTCTAACATGGGCATTATTATTAGTCGTTTGCCTGTTTTAAAACCTACACCAAAAAAATAGTGAATTTCGCCAACAAAGTCAGAAACAAATTCGTGAGGTTGCCCTAAAATTGTTCCACCGCCATTTCTGCTTTTAATAAAAAAATAATCGGCATTCAACCCCAATCCGTTTACAAAAAAACGCTTGTCAGTAGCATCGAAACGATATCCTAAATTCAAATTCAAAGAAGCGGCATGACCGCTATAGCTTCCCGTTGCTTGTTGCGATGAAAATAAATTATTGTTGAAAAATGTTTGAGAAGTAAAGTTTTCACCACCTCTAAACCATTTATAAGACAATCCATAATCAATGTAATTAATGAATCGCTTGTCATTCATTTTAAATTTACCAAGCTCTAAAAACAAACCTAATTTTCCAGTTGGTTTTGCTTCATAATCTTGCGTAAATGTTTGATTTAATGTGTCTGTAAAATCAAACCGTTCACTTTCTTTTAGATAAGGTATCATATAAGTTCCTCCAACTCCAAAAAACCAACCTTTATCAACAGTTTCGCTGCCTGTTGAATATAAGCCACCTGTTTTTCCTGGTTTGTAGGATTGTGCAACGAATGCAATTGGAATAATTAATAAAGCAATAGTTAGTTTGAATTTCATAATATAGCAATAAGAAACAAATATAGGTATATCTTGTTTGTTTATGTTGAATTTAAGAAATAAGTTTGCAGCATGAAACAATTTATAGAAAATCTACCAAAAGCTGAGCTACATCTTCATATAGAAGGTTCGTTTGAGCCTGAATTAATGTTTGAAATCGCTAAACGAAACAACATTGACATTCCTTATAATTCGGTTCAAGAAATAGAAAAAGCTTATCAATTTAATTGTTTGCAAGATTTTTTAAACATTTACTATCAAGGAGCAAGTGTTTTAATTAAAGAAGCTGATTTTTATGATTTAACATATAGCTATTTAAAAAAATGTGCAGCACAAAATGTACGTCATACCGAAATTATGTTCGATCCGCAAACACATACAGAAAGAGGCGTTGCTTTTGAAACGGTAATTAATGGAATTGCTAATGCTTGTGCTGATGCAAATGAAAAACTAGGTGTTTCTTCGTTGTTAATAATGAGTTATTTAAGGCATTTAAGCGAAGAAAGTGCGTTTAAAACATTACAACAATCGCTTCCTTTTAAAGCTAAAATAAAAGCAGTTGGATTAGATTCGTCAGAAAAAGGAAATCCTCCTTCAAAATTTAAAGCTGTTTTTGAAGCATCAATAAAAGAAGGATATGTTCCGTTGGCTCATGCCGGAGAAGAAGGCGATGCTGATTATGTTTGGGAAGCAATTGATGGTTTAAAAATTAAACGCATTGACCATGGCAACAATGCACTTCAGGATGAAAAATTGGTAACGGAAATTGTTGCAAGAGATTTAGCATTAACGGTTTGTCCCTTATCTAACACTGCGTTGCAAGTTGTGAAAGACTTAAAAAAACATCCGCTAAAAAAAATGATGGACTTAGGACTAAAAATTACCATAAATTCTGATGATCCAGCTTATTTTGGCGGACAGGTTAATGCAAATTATATTGCTGTTCAAGAAGCGTTAAATTTATCAAAACAAGAACTGTACGAACTTGCTAAAAATTCCTTTCAATATTCGCTTTTAGAGAAAAATGAAAAGAAAAAATACATTGAAGCGTTAGATACGTTTTACCAGCAAGAAAAATAAGTTATATTCTAACGCCTATGATGCAAACATTATTCATCCCGTTTTGCTTCGCTTCACGAGGATTGCGATGTCTAAGCGTTCTTGTTCGTTCGTTATATGCGAACTCCAATCACACAAACATCGTCAACTTGTTCTAAATCTCCTCTCCAATTTTCAAAATGTTTTTCTAAGATTTCTTGTTGTTCTTCCATTGATTTTTCTTGAAACTCCAATAACATCTGTTTGAATGGTTTATACATTAATTTTTTGCCTTTTTCTCCACCAAATTGGTCTGCATATCCATCTGTAAATAAATAAAGCGTATCTCCTTTCTTTAGTTTAATGGTGTGGTTGATAAAAGGTTTTGGATTATCATATTTTCCTATTGGTTGTTTGTTGGGTTTGTATTCAATAAGTTCAAAGGTTTTGTTAATGACGGTTGGACGAATAATCCATAGCGGATTATTTGCTCCAGACCACTGGAGTGTTGCATAATTTTCCGAATCCGCCAATTGGTCGGATTCCGAAAGATTGATTCTGCATAGCGAAATATCCATTCCATCTCTAATTTGACTCATGGTTTTTTCTATCGGTAATTCTGTTTTTATAAATTGGTTACAAACCAATTCACTTGTTTTATCCAAAATTTTACTCGGACTTAATATTCCATTTTCGTTCAACACTCTATTGAGAGCATTGTTACAGACTACACTTACCATTGCTCCAGGCACACCATGTCCTGTGCAGTCGGCAGCAGCAAAAAATACACTATTTTCTTTTTGTTCTAACCAATAAAAATCGCCAGCTACTATGTCTTTTGGTTTGTAAAAAATAAAACTATTTGGTAGTAATTCGTGAATCAATTTTTCTGAGGGTAGTATAGCTTCTTGAATTCGTTTTGCATAGTTAATACTGTCAATAATTTCCTTTTTTTGAGCATTTATTTTTTCATTAATTTTATTAATCAGTTCGTTTTTTGAACGAATTATTTTGAGTCTTTTAATGGATATATAAGAAACATAGGATAAAACAATAGAAACAATAACAATAATTAAAATGATAATATTCTTCCATTTATTTTTTTCTTGTTCTATTAATCGAAGTTTTTCACTTTCAGCTTTTTCTTTTGCAATAATTTTTTCTGCTTCATATTTACTTTCTTGTCTTAAAAGTTGTTTTGTTTGCTCACTGTTTTCTAATTGATTTTTTAGCTCTAAATGTTGTTTTATGTAATATAAACTGCTGTCTGTTTGATTATTTCTATCATGTAATAAATGAAGTTTGTAATAAAGAGCTGCTTCTTCGCTTTTAGCACCTATTTCTTTTGAAATTTTTAGTGCTTGATAATAGTGATTCAAGGCAATATTAAATTTTTGTTTTTTTATGGCAACATCAGCAACACCCCATATTCCATAGATTATTCCAAATTTATTATCAACAATAGAATTTAAATGTATTGATTTTTTATAATAATAATTACTAGAGTCTAACAGATGAGTAAGTTTATTATTTTCAAACAGTAAAAGATAGGTGTCACCAAGATTAATACTAGCAATAGATTGTCCTATAATATCTCCACAATTTTTGAAGTTAATTAATGTCTGATTAAAATAATACAACGCAGAATCGGTTTCCTCAATGGTTAATGATAAATTTCCTAAATTATTATAAGAAACGCCTAATTCTCTGATATCGTATTCGTTATTATTCAGCTTTAAGGATTTAAGCACATGTTCAACGGCTTGTTTATAATCTTTCATTTTAAAATACAGTTTGCTTAATCTATTATGACATTGTATTTTTATAGAAATGCTATTTAGGTTATCTGCTAATTTCAGGCAATTATAATAGTAAGATGATGTTTTACTCAAATCACCTTTGTCATAATAATCATTTCCCAACATAAGGTAAGTGAATGCTAAGTTTTCATCATTTATGTTAGATTCATTGGCTATTTTTAGAGCTTGTAAGTGATAATACAGCGAACTATCGTATTCACTTTTATGCCAATAAATATAACCCATATAGTTTAAGGTTTTTATTAATTCGTTAGGAAAAGCATTGTTTTTGTTAAGTTCTAAGGCTTTTGAAAGAGAAAAAAATGAATTGGGATAATCACTTACACTTTCATAGTAAGCACCAAGTTGATTAAGGGAAATGATTTTTTCTCGAATTGATGTTGTGGTTGATAAATAATGTTCTAAACTATCGGAATAAGGCAAAGATTGACCTATTCCTATGGTAGAAAAGAAAAATGTTATAATTAGTGTGATTATTTTTTTCATCAATCTTCAGTCCTCAATAGTCAATGGTCAATAGTCAATGGTCAATAGTCAATGGTCAATGGTCAATGGTCAATAGTCAATGGTCAATAGTCAATGGTCAATAGTCAATGGTCAATAGTCAATGGTCAATGGTCAATGGTCAATAGTCAATGGTCAATAGTCAATGGTTAATAGTCAATTGTAACTCGTTATATGCGAACTCCAATCACACAAACATCGTCAACTTGTTCTAAATCTCCTCTCCAATTTTCAAAATGTTTTTCTAAGATTTCTTGTTGTTCTTCCATTGATTTTTCTTGAAACTCCAATAGCATCTGTTTGAATGGTTTATACATTAATTTTTTGCCTTTTTCTCCACCAAATTGGTCTGCATATCCATCTGTAAATAAATAAAGCGTATCTCCTTTCTTTAGTTCAAATGTGTGTGTAGAATATGCTTCTGGATTATCTATTTTTCCAATGGATTGCTTGTTGGGTTTAATTTCTATAAGTTCAAAGGTTTTATCAATGGTTGGTCTAATTATATATAAAGAATTATTAGCTCCCGACCAATGAAGGGTTGCATCACTTTCGGAAAGTTGAAGCGAACAAAGTGAAATATCCATTCCGTCTTTTACATCTTCTTTACTTTTTGCGAACTCTCCGACAACAATCTCTCTGGTTTTATCTAATATTTCTCCGGGTTTGGTTATTCCATATTCTCTAACAGATCTGTTTAGTGCATTGTTACAAACAACAGAAACCATTGCTCCAGGAACCCCGTGCCCAGTACAATCGGCTGCTGCAAATAAAACAACAGCCCTTCCTTTGGAAGAGTTGGGGAGGATTTCCATCCAATAAAAATCGCCACTTACCACATCTTTAGGTTTAAAAAAAACAAAGCTTTGAGGAAGTAATTCTTTTACTGAAGTAAGTGTTGGAAAAATAGCTTCTTGCAAGCGTTTGGCATAGGTAATACTATCAATAATTTCTTTGTGCTGGTTTTCTATTTCAAGTTTCTGGTGTGTTACAAGTAGGTTGGCTTTATTTTTTAACTTGTAGCTTCTGTAAGCCACTAATCCTAATATAGAAACTATTATCAAAAATAAAACAGAAATCCAAATGATGTGTTTTTGTTGTTCAATTTTTGAAGATTTTGTTACTAGTTCACTGTTTTGTAGCGTAATTAATTTTTCATTTCTTGCTAATACAGCTTCTTTTTCCTGTAATTCTTTTTCAATAAGGGTTACATCTTCTTTTATTACTTTTAGTTTTGCTTGGTCTTTTTCAAGTTTCTCTTGTTGTTCAGCTAATTTTATTTGATTTGAAACTACGTTGTAATTTAACTTGCTAAGGTTCTGTTGTTGGCTAGCTATTTTTTTATTTTGAATAACAACCAGTTCTTTTTGTTTTGTTAATTCTATGGTTGATGCTTCAATGAGTTGTTCTTTTTCTTTTATTTCAGCTACTTTTTGCTCTAATTTTTCGTTTTGTGCTGCTAGCGTAACTTTTTTTGCTTCTATTTCTTTTTCTAGTTGTTTTTGTTGTGCAATAATTGCTTCTAAGTCTTTCGTGTTTACTTGTACTTTATTTTCGTCCTGAAGCGTAATAGTTTCTATTTTTTCTAAAAGCGAATCCCATTCTCGTTTAGTTTTAATTGCAATTGTTTTGATAACAACATTCACTTTCAACCCTGCTTTGTTGCATTTTTCTTCATTAAGTTCAAATTCAATTTTATCATTTATATCTAAAAAATTAATCATGGATTGACCAAAAGGATATTCTTTTCCAACCAACAAAACTGGATTGCCTTTTGTTTTCTTATAGAGGTCTTTAATTGAGGTGTTTTCTGAATTATCAAAGTAGATTAATTGTAATTCATCAAACTTTGTGTCGTAGTTTATTCGCTCAATTTTTATAGGAATTCCTTTAACATCTTTTGTTTTGGATAGAACAATTAATTCATCATAAACATAATTGTATTCATCACCAATAACGCCAATTTTAAACTCTTTTAAAGAATTAAAATTAGGCCATTCAATGTACTTTGAAAAATTATAGATAAAAAGAGCTTGTCTCTCTCCATCTGCTTTGTTTTTGTCTTTTTGAGCAAAAATACAAGCAGAAATAAGTACAAAAAGAAATGTTATGATTAGTTTTTTTAACATTATTGTAGAAAGATCTATAAATTCATTTTTATGATTTAATTTCCGATATATTGTTTAGCCAATTTCAGATAGCAACTATCTTTCTTTTACATTAAAATAGATTGTTTTATTATTTTTTCTTCTGATATAAAAAGTGTAATCAATTATGACACTTTTAAATTTACCTTCAGAAATAATCACTATGGAATTGTCAATAAATAAAGTATGCAGAATTGACGTAGTAATTTTGTTCTTTTTCAAGGCACGGCATCCATCCAGTGGATGGATGAGCGAGCTTGTGTGTAGGAGGCGAATAGCCTTAGCTATTTAACGATTTACAACGCAGAAAAATGGCAAAAGAACAAGTCAAAATATGTAGTTTATTTATTGACAGTTCCTATAGGTTCATTTGTGTTTTCAGTTCTGTCAAATTTAATCCCAGTTTCTTTTTCAAGTTATTTTTTATTTTAAACTTCTCAATCTGTAAAAAAAATCAGCGTTAATCACTGAAATCAGTGGCAAAAAAAGTTAAAACTAATGATTTCAATTTAAAAATAACAACATTCTTTTGTTTTTTGGAAAATTATAAGGACAAACATATCATGTTAAATCTAAAATTCCAAAAGTTTCGTTATATGGTCTTGAAATATCAATTATCTCAAATTTTGGATTTATTCGTTTTTTAAGGGCTAAAAAAGTGTTCTTTGACCTACTATCAGAAGTAATAAAATAAGTTATTGTTTTGTCAAGATCGGCTTGAGCAAATAGTTTAGAATCATTTGGTATAATTGCTCTCGGAAAAAGTTTTTCTTTACCAATTTTATTTTCTTCAAAAATTGCCTCTGCAAATTCTCCAGTTCTTTTCGCTTGGTCTAAATTGAAAGGGATTATTTGAATATTTCGTAAAGGTAATTCGTCAATATTACCTCTCACACAATATTCTGCAATAGAGATAGTAGAAACTTTCAAAATAATTTCATTCTCAAGGAAGTATTGGTAATATCCTATTGCATTAATGTGCAATGCGTCTTCGTCATTAAGAAGTCTTACAAAGAAACTTGTATCTAAAAGTACACTATGCTTCATAGCCTCCTCTTATATTAGATAGCCATTCATCGGTATTAATTCCTTTCCAATTTTTCTTGGCTTTTGTTATCAAAGAAATCAAATAGTCTGAATCAAATTTAGGGTTATAATTAATCAACTCTACAAGATTTAATGACTTAGTGTCAATTTCGCCTGTTTCCAAATTCTGTTTACCTGTTACTCGAACACCAAATTTCTTGTACAATAAATTATCTTCTTGATCCATTAAAAAGTTTTGTCCAGTCTCAATAGCTAAATAGCCATAATCATCTGTATCTAAATGAATATTAACTTTATTTTTACCTCCTGCGTCTTTTAGTATGCCATAGAAATAAAATTCAGCGTCCGCCCAAGTGTTTTCGGTTCTAAAAAATCGAGTACTTGGATTTATTGAAAGTTCAATATCATTTTTTAGAGAAGTACTAAATTGAAATTCATAGTTTTTTTGTTGCGAAAGTTGTTGAATGCTTTCAATCGCTCTTGCCGTTTTTAAATCGAGAAAATCTATCGAGTTAGATGCTTTGATTTGCCCTAAAATGGCACTAAACCCAATTATATATTGTATCGGTGTTTTGAAAATATGCTTTACTGAACCTTCTTGAATATCGTAAGTAATAAGAGGACGGTCTTTTTTGTTGTTGGGATATAGCAAATCCTCAACATCTTGCAATATAGTTGCAATTTGCCTTATATCGTAGTTATCAGGTTTCAATTCTAAATTTCCTGATTTGCCAACAACTCTGATTACTATTTCGCCTATTTTTTCCACTTTACAAAGATACATTTTAAAGATACATTTTTTTGAATTTCTATGGCTTCTATTTTAATAAGTTCTACAACTAAAAGACAGATCCAATTTTAAAAGTGCTTTTCTTATAAATTTTCTCCTTCATGCTTCGTGTCATCTTTAGAAGTAGGGATAGAAACATTGATTTGGGCATTCATTTCAACGAGTTTACTCGATTCACACTTTATGGTTCTGGAAGGAAATTTCTGCATCAATTGAAAATCGTGGGTAGCCATTAAAATTGCTTTTCCTTTTTTGCTTATATCAAAAAGTAGTTTAATAATTTCTTCCGAAGTTTCGGGGTCTAAATTTCCTGTTGGCTCATCAGCTAAAATCAATTCAGGGTCATTAAGCAATGCTCTTGCAATAACAACACGTTGCTGTTCTCCACCCGAAAGTTCGTGAGGAAATTTAAAGCCTTTGTTTGATAAACCAACACTTTTTAGAACTTCTTCGCATCGGTTTGTCATTTTTGCTTTATCTTTCCAACCTGTAGCTTTTAACACAAACAACAAATTATCCATTACACTTCTGTCAGAAAGCAATTGAAAATCTTGAAAAACGATACCTAATTTTCTTCGTAAGTAAGGAATTTTACTTCTTTTTAAATTCACTAAGTCAAAATCACAAACAGAAGCAGTTCCTTCTTTCAAGGCAAGATCGCCATATAGGGTTTTGAGTAAACTGCTTTTTCCTGCTCCAGTTTTTCCAATTAAATAAACAAATTCACCTTTATCTATCTGAGTATTAACATTTTGTATAACAAGGTTGTCTTTTTGATAAATGTTTGCATTTGAAATGGATATAATCATAGCTTTAAAATATTCTATAATAACAAATGTATCTAAATATTTGATTAATATAAGGCTAATTCTTTACTTAAATTAAAATAATGTCAACATATTGCCGTTGAAAACTTGAAAGCTTAATGAGTTTAAAACGTATATTCCTTTTTAATTTTACAAATCATATTCTTTAAAATGGGGATTTTCTAATGAATTTAAAAAATTGTATTCTTTCTGGAGTTTTTTGTTGTTTTATTAGTGTTTTTTATGCTCAACAAACTACTGTTTTTACTCAGCCCAACGCTACATACAATAGAGCCATGGAGCTTTATGATAAAGAAAAGTATAGTGCCGCCCAAGAGCAATTTTTATTGTTGCTAAAATCAAATAATGATGATAAATCAGAAGTTGTTGTAAATGCATCTTATTACCATGCATTGTGTGGATTAAACTTATTTAATAATGATGCAGAGGCTTTGTTAATTGAATTTACATTAAAATATCCTGATAGTCCAAAAGTTAAATTGGCATTTTTTCATTTAGGAAATTATTATTTCAGAAAAAAAAAGTATGATGATGCATTGGTATGGTTTAGTAAAATTGATGCTTATGACTTATCAATGGATGAATTAGCTGAATATTATTTTAAAAAAGGCTATTGTAATTTTCAATTAGAAAATTACGAACAAGCTTCTGCTGCTTTTTTTGAAATAAAGGATACGGATAATCCTTATACATCCCCAGCTCGTTATTATTATGCACATATTGCGTATCTTCAAAAGAAATATGAATCTGCTTTGCAAACATTTTTAAGTCTTAAGAACGATGAGAAATTTGCTGCAATTGTACCTTATTATATCACTCAAATTTATTATTTACAAGAAAAATATGACGATGTAATTTCTTATGCACCAGCTCTTTTAGATAGTGCAATACCTAACAGATCAGCCGAAATTTCGAGATTAATTGGCGATTCTTATTACAGAACCAATAAATACAAAAAAGCCATTCCTTATTTATTAAGATACAATAAAGAAAAGCCTGTTGAAGCAAATAGGGCTGATTATTATCAATTAGGTTATGCTTATTTTAAGTCGGATAGTTGCGAAAAAGCGATTACTTGGTTCAAAAAATCAATTTCAAAAGCAGATAGTATTTCTCAAATTGCACATTATCATTTGGCTGAGTGTTATTTTAAACAAGGAGAAAAAAAATATGCTCAAAATTCATTTCGAGAAGCATCATTAATTGATTTTGATAAACAAATCCAAGAAGATGCGTTGTTTAGTTTTGCCAAAATATCTTACGAACTGTCTTACCATCCTTTTAATGATGCCATAAGAGCTTTTGAAAAATTCATCAATACCTATCCAAACTCAACCAAGCTAAATGATGCTTATGAATTTCTTTTAACCGTATATTTCACAACAAAAAACTATAAAGCAGCTCTTGAATCTTTAGAGAATATCAAGAAATTAGATTATCCCTTACAAGAAGCCTATCAAAAAGTTGCTTATTACAGAGGTGTAGATTTATTTAATAGTCAAAATTATTCGGAAGCCATTGCTCATTTTAATAAATCCGATAAATATCCAGTTTCAAATAAAATTAAATTGGAAAATATGTATTGGAGAGCTGAAGCTAATTACCGATTAACTAATTATCCGATTGCAATTGGTGAATACAAAAAATTTATTTATGAACCTAATGCCATTGCCTCAACAACATATAATGACGCACATTATAATTTAGGATATGCCTATTTTGAATTAAAAGAATATAGTAATGCAAACAGTTGGTTTAGAAAATTTATTCAAAACGCACCATCAGAAAACACTAAAATTAAAAATGATGCATTTAATAGAATTGGCGATTGTTTTTTAATTTCAAAGGAATATAAATCAGCCATTGAGTTTTATGATAAAGCTGCTATGTTAGGTGTTTATCAATATGATTATTCTCTATATCAAAGTGCTATAGTTAATGGAGTTATGGGAAATTATGCTGATAAAATTAGCTTGCTGAATACATTAATTAATCAGAAAAAACAATCTTATTTGTTAGACGATGCCATTTATGAACTAGCAAAAACACAACAAGATAAAAATCAGTTTGAAAAAGCGTTGGTTAACTATGAAAAATTACTTTCCGAACATTCCAATAGTCCATATATTAGTAAAGCATTAGTTAAAAAAGGATTAATTCATTACAATCAAAAAGAAGATAGCAAGGCACTTATTGCATTTAAAAAAGTGGTTGCAGATTATCCTTCAACAACAGAAGCAAAGGAAGCATTATCTACAATTAAGAAAATATACATTGAAAAAGGAGATTTAGCTACTTATGAAACCTATCTTTCAAGCATTGGAAATGTTGATGAATCACAATTAATTTTGGATAAAGATTATTATGAAGTAGCAGAAAATAATTATATGAGTGGGAATTGTGTACAAGCAACTAATGATTTTACCAAGTATTTAGAAAAATATCCAACAGGAACTTATAAAATAAATGCACATTTTTATAGAGCAGTTTGCGAACTGAAATCAGGGTTTAAAAATGAAGCCTTAATTGATTTTAATGAAGTAATTAAAACTCCGAAAAACAACTTTACAGAAAACGCACTATTAAGCAGTGGTAAGCTAAATACCGAATTAGGTAATTTACAGGAAGCCCTCAACAATTACAGTCAATTAGAATATTTGGCGGATGTTCAAGAAAATGTTTTTTTAGCTCAAGTGGAACAAATGCGGCTTAATTTTAAACTCAATAATTTTGAAAACACAGTTAAATATTGTCAATTAATTATAAATAAGGATGTCTCTTCCAATATATTAACCTCCGAAGCCCACTTAATTTATGCTAAAACAGCACTAAAACAAGATGATTTTAATTTAGCACTAAAAGAATTTACTACCATTTCATCAGCTAATAATAAATTTGGAGTTGAGGCAAAATACAATGTAGCTTATATTTTTTATCTTAGGGGAGAATACAATCAATGTGAATCGGAAGTTTTTAGTTTAGTTAAAAACTTTTCTTCTTATGATTATTGGATAGGAAAAGCGTTGCTTTTATTGGCTGATAATTACATCGCAAAAGAAGATATTTTTCAAGCAAAAATTACACTTAAAAACATTAAAGACAATAGTAAACACAATGATTTGGTTACAACAGCAACTGAAAAATTAACAATTATTGAAAATCAAGAAGTAGAAAAAGAAGTAAACAAAGAAAAAGAAATGGAGCTAAAACTGTATGACAATGTGAAACTCGATGATTTGTTTTATGAAGAAGAGAAAATTAAAGACTAGTTATTAGAGATTTTGTCAGTTCGAGTAGGTTTAATGGAGCAATAGCGGAATTAAATCGTATCGAGAACAATTTGGAAATCACAAAACACACATTTCGATACTAAAAAAAAAATTATGAAGCGTATTTTAATAACAATTTTACTATTCCAGTTTAGCTTTATTACTACCATTGCTCAAACTTCAGTTTTAGATTCAACAACTATTTTTTCTGTAGAAGCTTACCAGCCTTTTTTAAATGAGGCAACTAAGATTAAAAAAAATCCTTCAATCAATGACACTACTAAAATAATTCCTCAATTAAAATACGCTTTTATTAACAAGCAAATACCCGTTAATTTTCAAATAGATCCTATTAAACCTGCAAAAATAGTTGGAGAACCACTTAAAAAACTTTATAGAGGATATGCAAAAGTTGGTTTTGGAACCAATACAATGCCTTTGGCAGACATTTATTATAATTCGGTAAGAAACAAAGAATTTGCATGGGGAATAGACTTCCAACATCTTTCATCTAAAGGCGTTTTAAACATTGGTAATAGTGGCTTTTCTGATAATCACATTGGCGTTTTTGGAAATAAATACACCAAACAGTTTACCATTAAAAGTAAATTTGATTTTAATAGAAATCTTGTTCATTACTATGGAATACCAGATGATTTACCCAAACAAACTTTTCCCTCAGAAGGAATTGAAAACCAACGATTAAATAAATACAGTGCATCTCTTGGCTTATCAAGGAATTTCACAGATACCAATCAGTTTGATTATCATGCAAACATTCGTTATCATAACGTAAATGATTTGTTTAATGTGTCGGAAAACAATGTTCAGTTTGATGGTAAATTAAATAAATACTATAAAAAAGAATTGTATGAAATTGGTGCTGCAATTAATTATGATAAGTTGAGTAATTCTTTAGATTTGAGCAATACGTTATCTGTTGGGTTAACACCTCAAATTAGTACGCAAACAAAAAAATGGAAGTTTAATTTAGGTGCAGGTTTGTTTGTTAACTCTCATGAGTTTTTAGAAAAAGAAAATAATTTCCATTTCTATCCCATGGCTGAATTCAAATACAATATTGTTGATAATATATTAATTCCTTATGTTGGTGTGAAAGGTGGAATAATAAACAACAATTTAAACACTTTTTTCAATGAAAATCCATTTATAAATACAGATGCTTTGGTGTTATTAAATAGCAATCAAAAATATGATGTTTATGCTGGAATTAGAGGAAGCATAAGCAATAGAATTACGTTTAAAACAAGCGTAAGTAAACAAAAAATTGATAATCAGCCCTTGTATGTAAAAGAAATGAATACTATTTTACAAAATAAATTTGCTGTAATTTATGATGAGATTGATTTCTTTGTTGTTAATGTTGAACTTACCTATCAACAGTTAGAAAAATTGAAATTCATATTAACAACCGATTACTATGCTTACAATGCAAAAAATGAGTTGGAAGTATGGCACAAACCTCAATATAAATCTATGCTGTCTGGAATTTATGATTTAGAAGATAAAATAATTGTTAGGGTTGACTTTTTTGTTTTAGGCAAACAATATGCTAAAGTAATGGAAACCATAACCACAACAGAAGGAACAATTACTAGACCTACATCAAAAAAATTGGGAGGCGTATTTGATGCAAATATTGGATTTGAATATCGCTATACTAAAAAACTATCAGCGTTTGTAAACTTCAATAATTTCTTTACGGTTCGTTATCAGCGTTATCAAGATTATCCGATGCAGCAGTTTAATGTAATGGGCGGGTTGACTTACTCTTTTTGATGAAGATAGATTTTTCCTTCACTGTGCTTAGTCTGAAGTGAGGCAAGAGTCCCGATAGTTCCGATAGCTATCGGGAGCCATTGCACAAAAAGGCTTGGCTTCAAACTACAGATAGAGTGGGGGCTGTTGGTACACGTTTTTATTTATTCATTTCAATTATCATTATCATTAACCCTACTATCGTGAATATTGGTATTAATGCTTGAGCAAAACTGAATAGAAAGTCTGTCCACATTATTTTTCTATTTCTTGGATACTTTGTCCATAATCCACCTATTGGACTTCCCCCAATCGTACTTGAAACGGAGGTGATATATGGGTCAGTTCCCTTCCAAACTTTAAAAAGTTTTCTTAGCAAATGGTAATATCCAAGATAAATAATTGAAATTGACATTACCAACAATGTCATTCCTTTTTCTATTGTAAAAATGTCAGCAAATTCAAACAGAATTCCGATGACAAAGGAAATTATAGATGCTATGAGACATTTGTGAAAAATTTTTGGGTTTCTTAAATCGTCAGATATTGTAAACACAATTAGTCCAACCAATAAGGAATATCCAAAAACGCCATATTTCAGTATCTCTATTCCGTTCATTTTTTAAATGTGTGCCAACGAAACCCTTGCTGTTGTGCTTAGTACATTATTGTCCAACATAATCCAGTTGAGTATTCATTGATATAATTTTTTTATCCTCTTCGGATTGCCAATCTACAATCATATCATAGACTAATCTCTTAATCTCTGGAATATTTATTGTTTGTTTATGCTTTCTTGAATCAATGTAATTTTCTGAACTTAATTTTTCTGCAAGTTCTCCCAAATCATTAACAGGAAATGATTTTCCATATCGATTTGATAATTTCCAACCTATCCATGATGTTGCGAATAAAAGAAGTCCAATAATAAAATTAGAACTAAACATAACAATCACGGAAGCTATAAAAGATAAGATCAAGGTTAAAATCACGTATCCTGGTGGAGTCAGTTTCGGTATTTTAACATAAAATTCTGCAAAAACATCATCCCATAATTGTCTACGTCCTTTTCTCTGAAATAAATCACGAAGTCTCGTTTTTGGAAGTAATTCTTTATCCGAAATTTTTAATTTGTCAGTAAGGTGTTTTCTCAATTTATAAAAAACAATCTGTGAAGTACATTCTTCTCCTTCTTTATAGTTTAGTCTTGATATCACTTTATCAGCTAGTTGGTCGATTGTAATTAGATTTTCTATCTCGTAATCTGAAAACTCAAATTTGAAAGAATCTTGTAGTTTTCCAAGAATATCTTCAAAATCTTCTGAATCAATATTTAAAGTTTTAAGTTCCTTCATGTCTCTCATTGTGTTAAGCACAACGTTTTGCCGCTTTGCGAAGGCGGGGATTTTTAGCACTGAACTTTATTATATGCACAAAGCTTGAATTAAGCACTTCACTGTCATAGAAGCACGAAACCCCCGCTTTTGCAAAACGGCTGTGTGTGCCTTGCATGCGTGCTGCACCACACCGTAGCGAAGCTACAGAATAAATTGCAAAAATGCAAATTTATTTAATAGTAAGCAAAGGAGTGGGGCAAAATTTTCTAGGAGGTGGAAATCCTCTGTGGGGGAGGGTAACGCCTCTAACCATTAGCAAG
>JAHYJH010000205.1 GCA_019429185.1 Vicingaceae bacterium | reverse complement strand
CAAATACAGCTTTGCAGATATCTCAACGATCAGAAAATAAAATTGCCAAATGGCAAGTTATTGCAATATGATGTCGGGATTGATCCGTATAGTGTAAAAAAATAATTTTATAAAATGACGAAGTCTGCAAATAGACCATTAATAAATTTTTCTATTTCGAATATTAACTGTTCGCTTTTTATTGTATGAGTCTGTGATTTTTTAAGTACTATTGAATCAGTTAAATCTTTATCGCGTTCGTGTAAGAATTGATAAACTTTCATCAGCTCTAAACGAAAATTATCTGGCTCTTCATTTACAATAGCATCATAATAACTGGAAGCGTTTAGGTTATTAGTTTTTATAATGTCACAAAAGTACTCAAACAAAAGAATATCATATTCTTCTAAATCATACTTTATAAGTATTTTACTAAAAACTGAATGTTCGTATTCTTTCAATTTTTTCTTTTCATACAAATTAAAAACACCAATTTTAGTCATTGAACTGTGTAAACAAGCTTTAAATTTGGCTAATGTTATTTCGCTTTGATTCATATTTTTATCATTCAATTATTTGGATTGTTTTTCACTGTTGATTTCAGAAAGAATTTGAGTAAGTTCATCAGGGTCAATGCTTTTTAAAAGCTCTTTTATTTTTTCTTTCGGGTCTTTCGGTTCATCAAAAATAGAAGACATCACAGCATCAGTTTCTGCTGTTTCAAAATTACCCATGTAACGCTCCGTGATGGTGATATCGCTGTGACCAAGAATATTTTTCAGGTGGTTATTATCCACCTGTTTTTCACGAGCTATCCGTGCGAAAGAATGCCTAGCAATATGAAAAGTAAGATTTTTTGTAATTCCGGCTTTTTCAGCAATTTTCTTTAAGTACTTATTAATTAAAGCGTTTTTACTGTTTACATCGTTCATGAGTTTTTTTATCAACTCTGGGGATAAAGTAGCTTTTTGATCTTCGGTAATTGCTTTAGCGTATGGAGCATTATTTTTTAATAATGGGAAAATATAGTCCGTCGGTTTGCTTTCTTCTGTACGATAATAAGTTAAAATCTTCTGGGCTTTTGAATGCAGTTTAATATTACGGTCTTTATAAGTTTTCCCCATGCGATACTCAAGTCTGTTATCTGACGTAATATTTATCCATCGCAATTGAATTAAATCCCCCGCCCGAATTCCAGCCATAAAAAAAGAGAATAAAAAATAATTTCTACAATGCCAGACAAGGGAGTCTTTTTCTAGTTCTAGATTTTCTATAAGTTGGATTTCGGTTAAATGGAGCTTTTCTTTTGTGGCATACCTGGGTTGATCATACTTATACCCCAAAAATGGATTTTGGTCTGGTGTAATTAGTTTTTCAACCTGAACTGCTCGATTAATGAGTGTTTTAAAAATTCTCAGGGTAAGTGAAATAGTGTTTGGATGAAGTTTTGATTTCGGATGCTTTGCATTGGTTAGCGTATGTAAATGAGCTTCAAATTTTGAAAGGAATGAAGGTGTTATCTCTACAAAAAGCAGGTCTTTTTTTTGCTTTGCGGCTAAAAATATTTCAAGTTTATTGCAGAAACCATTATACTTTTTATAATTTCTATAGCCTCCTTCGTTATATATATCCTCTGTTCTCTGTTTGGCATAGACCAGAAAGGAGGGTGAGGTATCTTCTGCATTAATTTTTGATTTAATTAATTCTCTGGTCGCTTGTCCGCTGTTTTTAAGTTCACGGTAAACTTCCTTCGCGTATTCAATTTCTTTGATTAAAACATCATTCCACTTTGCGGAGTTTGGTTCTGATGTTCTTATCCATTTGCCAAATTTTGCTTTTGCGTTTGCTTAAAATCGCCCTTACTTTTAACTGCAATAGTTGTTTTTTTCCGAATATGTTTTTTTCTTTGCGTTATTCTTACCAATATATTGTAAGTTTTGTTCTTTGAAGGTTTGCTGTTTAGTTCCAGATTGAAAGTAGTAGCCATAAATTCACCTTTTAAAATGTCTATGGTAAAGGTATAATTTTACTGAAACATTACTGAAACTTTTAGGTTATTTTATTACATTTTTTTACACTTAAATAGTAGGTAAAATAGATTAAGTGCTTTCATTTCAATGGAATAAATAGATAGATAAATGTATCTGGAAGTAAATTTTATAGTCCCCCTCCGGGTACTTTTTTTAAACGTTACGGGAATAGCTCATCCGGATAGTTATCGGGAGGTAGAGCACGATCCGCCATCTGGCGGATAGGGGACGCGGGTTCTTTAGAATATTAGTAAATTCATTGCGAGAATAGCTCAGTTGGTAGAGCACGACCTTGCCAAGGTCGGGGTCGCGGGTTCGAGTCCCGTTTCTCGCTCAAATATAGAGGTTGCATAATTGCAGCCTTTTTTCGTTTATGATATGACCAGTCGAGTAGGTAAAGGGGAGTTTCACCCCTAAACCTCTCTCAGAACCGTACGTGAACCTCTCGATTCATACGGCTCTTATTATGCAGTCAATTTTCAGGTTAATTGATAACCTAAAACCTAGTGATAAAATAAATTTGGATACCGGTTGCACACCCATCTCAGCCATTGCACAGCTTTAACTTTGCTTCGTTTGAAACGTTTGTATTTGTTCAGTATCCATTTTATCATTCGATGATGCAGGTAGTA
>JAHYJH010000063.1 GCA_019429185.1 Vicingaceae bacterium | reverse complement strand
GCGATTAAAACAGTAAGTTTTATGAAAAAATAATGTACATTTGTAGTGATTTAGGAAAATTGGTAAATGGGTTCTACGATTTTCTTTAAATCAAAATGAAAAAAATGAATTTTTAGAACCCACCTTTAGTAATTTTGGCGTTAAGCTATTATTAATAAAATAAAAACTAATTATCAAACTTAAGATATTATGAAAAAAATAGTTGTATTACTATCAATAATTTTAGCCTTATCTACATTTTCATTTGGCTCACATATTCCAGGTGGAAATATAACCTATCAATGTACAGGAGTTCCTAATCAGTATTTAATAACTATGACGATGTTTGTTAAGTGTCCTACTACATTGGGTACTACACAAAATTTTGGATTTACCGTATCAAATACTTGTGGATTGGCTAATCCGGCAATGCCTCCTATGAATTTAATTTCAACAGGGCAAGTTGATGTAACTCAAACATGTGCAACACAAACAAGTAATTGCCCTCCAAATGCTGGAGGTGTTCAAGGAGTTTTAATGTACACTTACGAAGGTATTATTACTTTTCCAGCAGGTTGCAATAGTTGGAGTATTTGTTTCAATTTATGCTGTAGAGATCAATCTACTAATATGAATGGAGGTCAAGGAAATTCATTAGGAATGTGTACAACTATAAATTCTATTACACAACCTTGCACAACAGGTTCAACTAATGTTGGTTCTCCAACAGTAACTGGGGCTCCGATACCCTTTGTTTGTAATGGTCAAAATGTAACCTATTGTTTAGGTGCTACCGACCCAGATGGTGATAGTCTTTACTATTCTATGGTTGCTCCATTAAATGGTACAACCCCAATGACAACAATTCCACCATATACCATACAATCCCCACTAACGGGTTTTGTATTAAATCAACAAACAGGTTGTATGACGTTTAATCAACCTACTATAGGTAATTTTGTTGTTGCAATTTTAATTCAGTCCTATAATGCCGCAGGGCAATTAACAGGAAGTGTAATTCATGATTATCAGATTATTGTTACGGCTTGCTCAAATGTGCCTCCAACACCACCAATAGGAGGGGTTGTAATTCAACCAGGAGGAGGTGCTTTTTCAACAGGACCTAACTCTATAGAGATATGCGAAGGAGCCTCCGCTTGCTTTGATATGACTTTTTCTGATAATAATCCTACAAATGTTTTAACCATTGATCCTAACACTACAAACATTGCGGCAAATTTACCAGGTGCAGTAGTTACTACTACAGGTACTAATCCAATGACGGTTACTGTTTGCTGGACGGTTCCCCCTGGAGCACCTTCTCAAATCAATGCAACGGTTGTTGTGTTAGATGGTGCTTGCCCTATTCAGGGTTCTGCAGCTCAACCTTTAATTATTAATGTGATTGGCAGTACTGTAGCTCCGCCTGACACAACCATTTGTGGTTCTCAAACGGCTCAACTTTCGGCTAATGGGGGAAGTGTTTTTAACTGGGTTGCTATTGCAGGTCCACCAATAGTTGTAGGAACTAATTTTTCTTGTAACCCTTGTGCAAATCCAATAGCATCTCCAACTGTAACAACTACTTATGAAGTTACAAGTAACTTAACAGGAGGTTGCAACAACAAAGACACTGTTACGGTATTTGTTGTTCCTGATTTTAATAGCAACGTAACTCAAAGTTCTACTACATCTTGTTTATTTGAACCGATACAATTAAATGCCAATGTTTCTCCAGCAGCTCCAGGATATACTTATAATTGGACTCCTGCTCTTTATTTAAGTGGGACAACTATTCCTAATCCCGTTGCTAATATTACTGTTCCAGGCACTTATAATTATACCGTGGATGTTACTAACCCAAATGGTTGTGTTAAAACAGGAACAATAAACATAACCGTTGCACCAGTTATAGCTCCCACAATTTCTATTTTAACTCCCGATTCTATTATTGAATGTGATAGCACGGTTTTAGTTGATTTGGATTTAGGTGGTGGTATCCCTGCTACTTGTGGTCCAAGTATAACGACTGCTTGTACTTCTCCTGCTACTCAAATTACCGTAGGTAACCAAACTGGACAAAACACAACAACTTCATGGCCAGCTCCTTTTGGTAATTGGTATGCCAATGTAAAACATCAGTTTTTATTTACCGCTGCTGAGTTAAATGCAATGGGTTTTATGGGAGGAAAAATTACTCAAATCGCTTGGCAGGTAACCCAGATAAATGGAATTTCAACTTATCTGAATTATCGTATGAGTATGAAATGTACTCAAATAACCAATTTAACTACATGGCAGACAGGGTTAACTCAGGTATTAAACCCTGCTAACTATACAGTTGCTGTTGGTTGGAACAATCTTAACTTAACTACTGCTTATGAATGGGATGGAGTATCTAATTTAGTCATTGAAATTTGTTATGATTGGGTAGCACAATATAGTTATACTCAAAACTCTATTACCCCGTGGACAACCACGCCTTTTACATCTTCATTATATTATTATAGTGATGGAACTGTAACTTGTCCTGCAACAGCTACTTCAGGTAATTCAACAAACAGACCAGTAACGAGATTTGGATGGTGTCCAACTACTCCGGATCCAAATAGTTTCACGTATGCTTGGTCGCCAAATGTAGGTATTAATGATTCTACTTTACAAAATCCAACATTATCGCCTTCGCAACCTACAACCTATACAGTTACGGTAACAAATACTGCTGGTGGTTGTATAGATACCGATTCTATCACAATTACTGTTCAGTGTTGTGTTGTACCAATTCCAACAGTTACTGATGTAACCTGTTTTGGTGGATCAGATGGTAAAATTATTGTAACTCCAACTTTTGTTACAGGTAGTGAGGTTCAAACCTTAACTTATACAGATAGTATATCAGGTGCTGTGTTGCAAGTAACACCTAATGTAACTGCAGGGCTAGATTCAATTGTTAATTTACCTGCTGGAACATACACCATTACTTCTATGGATACAAGTGGATGTACAACAGATACAACTATTACCATTACTCAACCCGATCAAATGTTTATCAATTCGATAACTAATGATACCACTATTTGTATAGGTGGCTCTAAACAAATTGCTGCTACTGCAATTGGAGGAACAGGGGTTTTAACCCTAAATTGGACAGACAATTCTACCGCAACTCCTATTGCTGGAAATGGTCCTCACACAGTGAATCCTGTTGTAACACCAAATTGTTTTTCAGTTTTTGCAACAGATATTAATAACTGTAGTTCCGATACACAACAAGTTTGCGTCAATTTATTTCCTCCTTTAACAGCAACAACAACTGCAATTACAGATACCGTTTGTGAAGGATTTGATACTAATTTAGATATAGACGTAACAGGAGGATCTGGAGCTGGTTATAATTACAATTGGTACCAAAACAATGTTTTCATTGGAAGTGGTGCTTCCATTAATGTTACTCCTACTTCTAATCCAACAACTTAT
Source organism: Vicingaceae bacterium (assembly GCA_019429185.1). GTDB lineage: Bacteria > Bacteroidota > Bacteroidia > Flavobacteriales_E > Vicingaceae > BRH-c54. Next base: position 16,661 of record JAHYJH010000063.1, on the reverse strand, counting down.
TTAGGGGTTGCAACAGATAATTGTACAACACCAGCAGACACTATTGAATATAATGTATATTGGTACGCTGTTCCTTCATTAGATTTAGAAAGAAACAAACCAGATAGTTGCTATCCTATTACAGTTGAGTTTACAAATACTTCAACTCCAGCTAATTTAGTAGGCACTTCATTATGGGAATTTAGTGATGGCTCAACACTAGGTGGAAATACGATAACAAATACATTTAATAGTGCTTTCTGTAGAGATTTAAAACTTACGGTTACTTCAATTAATGGTTGTGTTTCAGATACAACATTGTTGAATTATGTTTGCCCTAAAGGGTATCCAAATGCTAGTTTTGATGCTAATCCTGAAGAAACAACTTTCTTGTTTCCAGAGGTTAGTTTTACAAATAATTCTACTCCAACTAGTGTTTCTTCTTTATGGAATTTTAATTCAGGACAAAACCCAGATTCATCAACATTAACAAATCCTGTGTTTATATTTCCTGATGCAGAACCAGGAATTTATGAAGTATGGTTAACAGTTGAAAATGAACATGGATGTGTTGATTCGACTATGAGAATAGTTAAAATAACGGATATCTTTTTATTTTATATTCCAAACTCTTTCACACCAAACGATGATGGTACAAATGATGTATTCAGAGCTTATGGAGAGGGTATAGATTTATCAAACTTTAAAATGTATGTGTTTGATAGATGGGGAGAGAAAATTTTTGAAACAGATGACATTACAGATGGATGGGACGGAACTTACAGAGGAAATCCTGTTGCAAATGGTGTTTATGTTTGGAGAATTGAAACAAAAGAATTATTTGTAAATAAACGTCATGAAATAATGGGACATGTGAATTTGTTAAGATAAAATCTTTTATATCAAAAACAAAAAAATCCAGAAAACTAATAGTTTTCTGGATTTTTTTGTTGACTATAATTTGTGAAAATTAAAAAGTCCTTTGGATTATTTTGGTATTATTCAACAGCAATTAAATTAAAATTTAAGCTTACAATATCTTTAAAATCTATTCCAGTTTCTTTCATGTCTGTATCATATTTATCATAATACCAATTAACTAAAACTTCTTTAGAAGGAGAAGATATTGTTTCTATCGCAAAAAAAATATCACTTAAAAATTGAAGAGAACTTGTGTTTAAATATAAAATTTTACAAGAAAATTCAATTGTAGAATTTGTTACACCTGCAATGTTCTCTTTTAACCAAATAATAATAGGAAAATAAAAATCATGTGCATTTTCGGGTACAGAAACACCTGAAATCGATAATATTCCTTTTTCAAGGTTAAAATCAATTTCAGGGGTCTTGTTTGTTTCCTCGATAAATAATTTTTTCAATTTTCAATCTATTAGATTGAGCAAATTTAATAACAATATTTATTTTCTGCTATCAATTTATCGGCTACTTTTCTTCGGGCATCTTTCACGTTTAGCAAATCTTGTTTTGTAAAGCGTTTTAACCCTGTTTGCATCATTCTTAACTCATCGCCTTCTACAAAAGAATTAATGGCATCTTTTCCATATTTATTTACCTTATCGGCAACATCATAAATATACACTTGCATCATGGCTATTTGATTTTCTATGGCTGCTTCGCCTTTTAGGGCTGCTAGTTTTTCTACTCTTAATAATACCGATTCGGCAATGTATGTTTCGATAACCATATCAGCAATGTTCATAAGTATTTCTTGCTCTTTGCTTAGTTGCATCATTAATTTTTGAGCAGCACTTCCGGCAACCATTAAAATAGCCTTTTTGTAATTTTTAATTTGTTGATGAGCAGCTTCAAAAATAGTGCTTGGTGCTGCACCAAAATCGGGAATACTCATTAATTCTTTTGCTACTTCTTGAGCTGGTCCCATTAAATCTAATTCGTTTTTCATGGCTTTTTTTAGTAACATATCTACAATCAACATACGGTTAATTTCGTTGGTTCCCTCAAAAATTCGATTGATACGAGCATCTCTGTAAGCTCTCTCTACAGGAGATTCAGCCGAATAGCCCATTCCACCATATATTTGAACCGCTTCGTCAACCACATAATCTAAGGTTTCTGAGCCGTGTACTTTTAAAATAGCAGCTTCAGCTGCAAATTGCCTGATGCCTTCTAACGTTGCTTGCCCTTTATCCATTCCTTCTGCTATCAAGGCATTAATGGCATCATCAACATTTTGACTGCAACGGTAAACAGCAGACTCTGAAGCATAAACTTTTATGGCTTGTTCGGCTAATTTGTACTTAATGGCTCCGTATTTAGAAATGGGTCTGCCAAATTGCTCTCTTTCATTGGCATAATTAACAGCATCTCCTATGGCTCTTTTTGCACCACCAATGGCAGCTCCAGCTAATTTTATTCTGCCAATATTTAAGATGTTTAAGGCTATTTTAAACCCTTCTTGTCTTTCGCCCAATAGGTTTTCTGTGGGTACTTTGCAATCGTTAAAAAATACCTGACGAGTTGATGAACCTTTGATGCCCATTTTCTTTTCTTCAGGATTCAACGTAATTCCTCCAAATTCTTTCTCTACAATAAAAGCTGAAAGATTTTCATCATCACCAATTTTAGCAAAAACGGTATAAATATCCGCAAAACCGCCATTGGTAATCCACATTTTTTGTCCGTTAATGGTATAATGTTTACCATCTTCACTCAATACTGCTTTGGTTTTTCCGGAGTTTGCATCAGACCCTGAACCTGGCTCTGTTAAGCAATAAGCAGCTTTCCATTCTCCAGAAGCTAATTTTGGAATATATTTTTGTTTTTGAGCTTCATTGCCATAATACAAAATGGGCAATGTTCCAATTCCGGTGTGTGCCGAAAGCGAAACAGCAAACGAATAACTTCCGCCCAACACTTCTGTAGTAAGCATACTGGTTACAAAGTCTTTTCCAAAACCGCCTAATTCTTCGGGAATTGAAATACCCAACAGACCTAATTCTCCTGCTTTTTCTAACAACGAAGGGGTGTATCCTTCTTCTAATTTTTCTATTTTTTCAATATTTGGTAGAATTTCTTGTTCCACAAAATCGTTACACGTTGCAGCAATCATAAGCTGCTCTTCATCAAATTGTTCGGGAATAAATACCGAATTAGCGTCTGTTTCTTTAATTAAAAACTCTCCGCCTTTTAGTGTGTTTTTTGTTTCCATATTTTTATTGTTTAAGGGTTGTAAAGTTTGAGATTTGAAGTATCGTTATCTACGAAAGCCCCTCCTTCGGAGGGGTTGGGGAGGCTTTTATACATCAATTTATGTTTTCCAATAATAGGAACTTCATAAAAATCTCCTATTATGTTAAAGCCCATTTTTTCGTAAAAGCCGAGAGCTACTTTTCGGGCATCGCACCATAACAAATCGGCTTTTCTATTTTTTAATTCTTCCAACGCAAAATCAATTACTTGTTTTCCGAAATTTTCGCCTCTTACTTTTGGTAATGTTGCCATAGCTCTTAATCGGTATTGATTTTTTGCTTCAAATTTTTCGTTTTGTTGCCGTAAAAAAGTACCAATTGCAACTATTTCTCTGTTTTTATATGCTCCCACATGAAAGGTGGTAGGTAAATCATCTATATCCAATTTACATTCATCTAAACTATTTTTGTGTTGCCATAATACAGATAGTCTTAAGGAGTAGGTTGCAGATGAAGGAATTATGGATACGCAGGCAGCCTTCCCCTCTTGAGAGGGGTTAGGGGTGTGTTGTATATTTGTAGTAAATTCCTTCATTCTCTCTTTTCAAATGCTATTACATATTGTTCTATCGTTCTTAACACATTGCCCATGTCTTTCATCACTTCTGTATCATTAAATCTGAGTATGGTTAAACCACATTTCTTTAATTCTATTTCTTTCAATTCATCTTTTATTACCACTTCTTCAAATTGGTGTGTATAACCATCTAATTCTATTACTAATTCTAATTCACTACAATAAAAATCTACAATATAATTTAGCAATGGTTTTTGTCGATGAAAATCATAGCCATAAAGCTGTTTTCCTTTCAACTCCATCCAAAGTTTAATTTCTGATTTAGTAGAATCGTTTCTTAGTTTTCTTGCTAAATCTTTTAGTTTTGGGTTATATGGAATTAGTTGCCTTTTCATTTACACACCCCTGCCCCTCTCAAGAGGGGAAGCCAACGCTCAAAGCTATTTTCCATCACACTTTGCTTTTTATTCATTTCTATATTTTTGACAAGGGGTCATGACCCCTTGTTGAATCAACTACATAGCCCCTCCTTCGGAGGGGTTGGGGAGGCTTCTAAAGCATCTCATAAATTCCAGCACCACCTTGACCTGTACCAATACACATGGTTACCATACCGTATTTTTGTTTTCTTCGTTTCAATTCATTAAAAATTTGAACCGACAATTTTGCTCCCGTACATGCTAATGGATGTCCCAACGCAATAGCTCCACCATTCACATTTACTTTGTTGGTATCTAAACCTAACCCTTTTATTACGGCTAACGATTGTGATGAAAAAGCTTCGTTCAACTCAATTAAATCAATATCATCTTGTTTCATTCCTGCGTGTTTTAATACTGCTGGAATAGCGTAAAGCGGTCCTATTCCCATAATACGAGGAGGAACAGCAACTACCTGAAAATCAACTAATCGTGCAATGGGTTCTATATTTAATTCGTTTACCATTCTTTCCGACATTACCATCACAAAAGCCGCTCCATCAGAGGTTTGTGAGGAGTTTCCTGCGGTAACACTTCCGCCTTGAGCAAAAACAGGTTTTAAATTTGCTAACGCTTCTAATGTTGTTCCTCTTCTTGGACCTTCATCAGTATCCACCGTATATTTTTTGGTTTGACGTTGATTGTTTTCATCTACAAAAATTTCTTCTACTTCAATAGGAACAATGTCATCTTTAAACAAACCTGTATCTATAGCATTTAATGCTCTTCTGTGCGATTCAAAAGCAAAAGCATCTTGTTCTTCACGAGAAATGTTGTATTCATTGGCGACTGCTTCGGCTGTTAAACCCATTCCCCAATAATAATCGGGGTTGGCTTTTGCTACGCTGGCATTTGGCACTATTCTCCAACCACCAAAAGGAATCGGACTCATTGTTTCTACGCCACCCGCAATAATGCAATCTGCCATTCCCGATTTGATTTGAGCCGTTGCAATAGCTATGGTTTGAATACCTGATGAGCAATATCTATTCACCGTCATTCCAGGAACTTTTTCAGAATCTAAGCCCATCATGGAAATCATTCTACCAATGTTTAGTCCTTGCTCGGCTTCTGGTGTGGCATTACCAACAATTACATCGTTGATACGTTCTTTATCCAATTGTGGAAAATCTGCTAACAATCGTTTAATTACCGCAGCACCTAATTCGTCTGCTCTGGTAAATTTGAATACGCCTCTAGGGGCTTTTCCTACTGCGGTTCTGTAACCTGCTACTATATATGCTTCCATATTCTATGTATTTGCACACCCCGACCCTCCGAAAGGGAGGGAGTATGTGAGTTGTTATTTTTGTTTCTTTCTTATTTTATTTCACCCACCTAATCCTCCCTCAAGGGAGAACTTTAGCCCCTCCTTCGGAGGGGTTGGGGAGGCTTTTAGTTTCTCAACACTTTCCCTGTTGTAATAATACTTTGCAATCTTTCCAATGTTTTGCGTTCGGTACAAAGTTCCAAAAAGGTTTTGCGTTCCATATCTAATAAATATTGTTCGTTTACTTCTGTGGGTTGCGATAAATCTCCTCCACAAAGTACATAACCTAACTTTTCTGAAATAAGTTGGTCGTGTTCCGAAATGTAATTTCCCGATTTCATGGAATGAGCACCCACATAAACAATTCCTAATCCTTCTTGACCCAATACTTTTATATCGGTTCGTTGTTGTGGTTTGGTGTAACCTTTTTCTGCTAAATTTAAAGCTGCTTGTTTGGCATAACTCAATTGATGTTTTCGGCTAACTATCCATTCATCTGTTCCTTTTCTTAAATAGCCCAGCTCAAAAGCTTCTTCGGCAGAAGTACTTACTTTTGCTTGTCCGATAGTTAAAAAACGATTTCTAAAAGTGTTTATTCTTATACCATCTCCGTATTCGTCAGATGCTCTCAATGCAAATTCCTTAGAACCTCCACCACCAGGAATAACACCAACACCAAACTCAACCAATCCCATATAAGTTTCGGCATGAGCAACAACCTTATCGGCATGCATACTCATTTCACATCCACCACCTAAGGCTAGGTTGTGCGGAGCAACAATTACTGGAATTGATGAATAACGCACTCGCATCATGGTATCTTGGAATGTTTTTATAGCGAAATTCAACTCATCATATTCTTGTTCGGCTGCCATCATAAAAATCATTCCTACATTGGCTCCAGCCGAAAAATTATCTCCATCATTATAAATAACTAAGCCTTTGTATTTCTCTTCCGCTAAATCTATGGCTTTGTTAATGCCTTCAATTACTTCACCACCAATGGTGTTCATTTTGGTATGAAATTCTAGGTTGATAATTCCATCACCTAAATCAACGATGGTAGTTCCTGAATTTTTCCATATTGTATTTTCTTCACGTAAAGTTTCTAACGACAATACTTCATCAGAACCCGGTACCATTTGGTAATTTTTTGATTCAATATCGTAAAAATATTTTGCTCCTTTTTCTACTTTATAGAAAGATTTAATTCCAGCTGCCAACATTTCTTTTACCCAAGGATTTGGCGAAATGCCCATTTTTTCCATTTGAGCAACCGTTTTTTCAACACCAACAGCATCCCAATTAGCAAAAGGTCCTAAACTCCAGCCAAAACCAGCACTCAAGGCATCGTCAATTTTATAAATAGCATCGGTAATTTCAGGAATTCTGTTTGAAACATAAGCAAACAAGCCAAAGAAAGATTTTCTGTAAAACTCTCCCGCTTTATCTTGACCATTAATAAGGACTTTCATTCTTTCCTTTAAATCATCAATGGTTTTAGTCATTTCTAAGGTGGCAAATTTTACTTTTTGAGATGGAGCATATTCTAGTGTAGAAAGGTTTAATGCTTGAATTTCGCTTTTACCTCCTTCTAAAGTTACTTTTTTAAAGAATCCTTGTCTAGTTTTAGAGCCGAGCCATTTGTTTTCCACCATTTTATTGATGTAACTCGGAATTTCAAAAGTGGAATTAGCTTCATCTTTGGGGCAATTATCTTTTACTCCATTGGCAACATGCACCAAGGTATCTAATCCAACTACATCGCACGTTCTGAAAGTTGCCGATTTTGGTCGACCAATAACTGGTCCTGTGAGTTTATCTACTTCCTCCACCGTTAAACCCATTTCGGTAACCGTATGGAATAAAGACATAATGCTGTAAACTCCAATTCTGTTGGCAATAAAAGCTGGCGTATCTTTACAAACTACGGTAGTTTTTCCTAAAAATCGTTGCCCGTAATCTTCTAAAAATGCCATAACTTCAGGCGAAGTTTTTGGTGAAGGAATTAACTCCAACAATTTTAAATAACGTGGAGGGTTGAAAAAATGTGTTCCACAAAAATGTTGTTGAAAATCTTCGCTTCTTCCATCTAACATTAAGTGTATGGGAATACCAGAAGTATTTGACGTAATAAGCGTTCCTGGTTTTCTATATTTTTCTACCTTTTCAAATACTTGTTTTTTAATGTCTAATCGCTCAATAACTACTTCAATTATCCAATCGCAATGGGCAATTTTAGACATATCATCATCCATGTTACCAGTAGTAATTCTATTTACATACGATTTACTATAAATAGGCGATGGATTAGATTTTAGGGCAAACTGCAAGGCATCGTTCACAATTTTGTTTCGAGCAACTTTATCTGTTGAGTCGGTTGCTTCTTTTGGCACAATGTCTAACAACAACACTTCTACGCCAATGTTTGCAAAATGACAAGCGATTCTAGAGCCCATTACTCCTGAACCTAATACGGCTACTTTGTTTATTTTTCTCATATTTTAATTAGTTTATAAGATTAAAAGTTTATTAGTTTAAGCCCCTCCTAACCTCCCCATCCCGATAACTATCGGGAGGGAGGAATTTCCAGCACTCAAAGCCAATATAGACTTCATTTGTTTATAATTTACATCTATACATTAATTTATTCTCACATTAACACAACAATCTATTTACAAATTTTCGTTTTTATACTTTTCTACCGTTTTATTTATGGTTTCCATCACTTCAAAGAAAACCGACAGGTTCTCTTGTGGTATTTCTTCCACAATTAATTTATTAAATCCAGACACTACTTTTTTGGCTATTTTTCTTTTTTCTATTCCATTTTCAGTGAGTAAGATTAGTACTTTTCGCTTATCTAACTTGTCTGTTTTCCGATATATTAATGCTTTATCTTCTAAATTTTTTAAAATCCTACTCAAGCTTGTTGCTTCCATTCCCAACAGTGGAGCAATTGCTGTAGAGGGCGTTCCTTCTTTGGCTATGCTCAACAACACAAAACCTATTGCCTGTGAAGTATCATGTTTTGCTGCAATTTGGTTGTACATTTTAAAAATGGAGTGCCAAGTGGCTTTAATTTGATAATCTACCGTTTCGCTTTTCTTCATTTTTTATTATGTATGCACAACAAAAATAAGAAACTTTTTTATTATGCAAGCATAATAGTTAGGTTTTTTTATCGGTGTATTTTTTTTAAATATATTGTTGGAATGAAGTATATTTACCAAAATTTTAAATTTAAGATAAATTATACTTTAATTTATTGTTAGGTTTTTAAATATGTGTTTTTAATCACTGATAAATAGTGTCTTGAAAAAAAAATACCTTTCTATATTTTCCATCTTTTTTTGTTTCTGTCTATCAAGTTTATTTGGACAAGAAAAATTTAGTCGTGAAAAGTTAGATAATCCAAAAAAATACGGATACGAAATAGAAAACAAATTTAAAATCACAGAGGTTTATGCATTTGAAAAAGACAGTTCCAAAACTTGTATCGCTATAAAAAATGGGTTAAGAAGTTCTACATATATTAATGGTGATGATTGGTTAAAAATAGAGCATAAAGCAGAGCCTGTTGCTATAAAAATAGTTTTTTCAAAATATCCTATTAGCAAACATGGATATCAAATGAATCACGCCCTTTTGGTTAACCGATTGAAGAATTTATTTAAGATAGATCCTTATTTGAATGACACCCTTATCACTTGGGAAATTGTTTTACAAACCAATTGTAAAAATGATAATCAAGTGTCTAATTTATTTCATGGAGTTGTAATTGAATATAAAATAGTAGATGATCCTGAAAAAAACAGCGATGAAGTTCGATTAGATAATTTAGCATTAACCCCTACTGTTAATGCAGCGATTGAAGTATTAGAAAAAATAGAATCATTTAACGAATTACCCCAAGAAATAAAATTTCAGCTTGAAGGCAGAACTGGAGTTGAAAAAACGGAAATACTTATCGATTATTTTGAAGATGTATTAACAGACACTTCGTTGGCAGAAATAACACCAGAGTTCTTAACCAATCACGCTCGGTTGATAAAAAAGTTTATTGATATATATGGTAATTTTAATGACAGTATAGCCTATAAAGTTTTTGAACGTAATACGCAATGGAAAAATGCCCTTATTGTTTCAGATTGGACAGGTAGTATGTATCAATATGGAGCTCAGGCTTTACTTTGGCATGCCTTAAATTTTGAAAATTCAGGAATACAGTTTTTCACGTTGTTTAATGATGGAGATAAAAAAATCACAAAAGATAAAGTAATAGGGAAAACAGGTGGGGTTTACTTTGAAAAAGCGACAAACATAGATAAACTCTTGAAATTATATCAATTAGTTATTTTAAAAGGATATGGAGGTGATGGTCCTGAAAACGACATTGAAGCCATATTGAAAGGAATAGAAAAATATCCGATTCATTCTGAGGTAATTTTAATAGCTGACAACAATGCGTGTGTTAGAGACATGGAATTGCTGGAATTTGTTAATCAACCTATTCGGGTTATTCTTTGCGGATATAATGAACAAGTTGGAATAAACCCACAATATCTTGATATTGCTACAAAAACAGGAGGTTCTATCCACACCATTGATATGGATATTTACAATATAAAAGTAAAACTAAATAAAAAAGGGGAACCCGTTTCTTTGCTCGATTACAACTATAAGGTTGGTATGAATCCTTGTTATGTAAAACCTTCTATGTATTCTAAAGCGTATTTTGAAAGTAAGCTTTTTAAAGATATTGAAACGGCAAGAAAGGAAAAGAACAATGTAATTAATTTAGATTTAAGCAACCAAGCACTTAATAAAATACCACCACAGATAAAAAAGTTTAAAAACATTGAAAATCTTAATCTTAGCAATAATAACATCTCTAAAATTAGCAGTGCTATCTATAACTCAGCAACTATAGAAACGCTTGATTTATCAAACAACCAACTAACGGTAATTCCCTATAAAATGGAGCGAATGTATAAGCTAAAAAACCTAAATTTAAAGGCAAATAAAATAGATACTATTTATGGAAGTTTTTCGGCACTACGGTATTTACGCTATTGTAATTTATCGGAAAATAACTTAGGAGGATTACCCAAAAACATGAATTTAAGGTATTTAGAAACTTTGCTTTTAGACCACAATAAATTTAATGAAATTCCCGAAGCTGTTACTCGATTAAAAAAGCTAAAAGAACTTTCATTGAGTGGAAACAACATCACGAAAGTGTCTAAAAAAATAACATACCTAAAACGCTTAGAAGTATTAAATCTTTCTGATAATCAACTTACAGAATTACCTTCTTCAATTTACAGGTTGCGAAGATTGAAATTTTTGATTTTATCGGGCAATAATTTTAATAAAGCTTATATAGAACAACTGCAACAAATGCTTCCTACTACTATTATTGAATATCAATAGTTATAAATTAGAAACTATATCTAATTTGAATTTTTACATCAGATTTATGATTTCCTTGAATTTCTTCTAATCCAGAACCGATTACATCTAAATTTTCGTAATAGGTAATAGCGTATCTTACCCATAAATCTATACCTTTTCTAAATTGATACCTTGCAGTAAGATAGGTTCGAGTTCCTCTGTTGGAATAGGCTGGAATAGAAAAGGAATAAAGCACATCATTTTCAAAAGCATAAATACGGCTATTAAATGATTTTGTATCAAAAATAGCATACCTAAAACTGAACGACAAAGGAGTACTTTTTGCTTTAAAAACAACATCTTGATAGATTAAATATCCAGTTTCAAAAGGAGATTCCGATAAATCGTAATTTGATAATTCAACTCTACCTTTTAATCGAAATGCTTCGGTAATTTGATAGGTATAATTGAAACGGTAATTGGTTTGTTTCTCTTCAACTAAATAATCAATCGCATCGGTATCAGCACGTGTATTCTTATCTCTTAATCGTTGCCTCACCCGAACATACATTTCCATTTTTTTTGATGGTTTAAAATTAAGTTGAGCAATAAATTGATGTCCTTTTGATGGAGCATCAACACCAAATTTCAGCCAACCGAATGTAAATTGGTCGTAATAGCCCGAAAGTGTAAAACTTTTACTGAGTTTGCTTACAATACCTGTGTATAAGCCTGTTTCATTCTCGTTTACAGAGCCTTCACTAATTGCTACACTCGAAATGGGTTGGAAATCTCTATCAAATTTTCGATATAAAACAGCAAGTGTTAAACGAGGGTCGAGTGTAATTAATGCTCCTGAAACAAAAGCATTTCCAGCATTTATACTTTTTGTAGCTTCGCCAAAAAAGTTGAAATTTCTATAAACCCAATTATAATCCACTCCTATTTTAGATTGGTTACTTTCTGAATTTCTGAACTGACTATATGGCTGTAAGTTAGGGTTAAAATTAGCATCAATAGAGCTGTAAATCCCAGTTAAACCCACATTTAAACTTCTTGTTTTATAAGCCAAATGACCTCCCATTTGTTGTTGTGTAATAGCATCTTTATCCTCTAATTCGTTAGTTGTACGATGAAAACCTGTTTGTTGGAGCGAAGAAATAGATAATCCTTCTTGATTTATTGCCTCTATTTCTGCTTGTTGCAAGCCTGTAGTATCTTGCTGAATTACATTTCCATCTATTTTATTATAGGAATAAAAAACAGTTGTTTCAATTTTTCCTACTTCAAAAGCGAAACCTCCGCCTCTTAAAAAAAGTGTTTCATCTACCGAAGAGTAAGGTTTTAAACCAAGTCCTGTTCGTTTTATCATTTGAATATCGGCACCTTTTCCAAAAGCTCTTCCCGACCAATAGGTTAATCCTTGACCAAATTGAGCCTGATAATCGCCAATGGCAATTTGTTTGAATTTACCTCTGTTTCTTAAAAAAATATGTCCTGAATAAAAGTCAAAGCCATTTTTTTGAGTTCCAGTAAAAAATTCTTCTCCAGGGTCTTTTTCGGCAGTAATTCCTATGCTTACATGATTTCCATATTTATATCGATAGCGAGAAAAAATTCGCAAATCATTTCCTAAATACCTTGAATTAGGACTGGCTGCCAAAGCCGAATCGGTAACTGGACTATATCCTTTTTTCTGTTCCAACACTTTTTCGGCACGAAGTACGAGTTGATTATCTCCATTTTTAAGTAATTCACTGAACGAAAGTTGAGCGGTGTTTACATCTGTTGATAATCTAACAAAAGGCAATACACGTTTTATAGTGATTAAATCAAATCCCTCAATGGTTTGAAGTTCTTCCAATGTCATTAATTTGCCATTTTTTTCAATATGCAAAAGCAAGTTGTTAATTTGAATGCTAGAAAGCAATCCCAACGACTCCAACTCATCCAACCTTACTCTATTTAAATTCAGTGGTTTGTCGAAATAATGAGAAAGTTGGTCAAAAATAGTAGTATAATCTGCATCTGAGTCTTCATCCGATTCTGATAAATATTCTATTCGTTCTTCAATAATTTGATTTTTATCATCTTCCTTGCTTTGAGCAAAGAGGGAAAGATTTACAATTAAAGAAAAAGCTAAAACACTAGCGTTTCGAAGTATATACCGCAACCAAATGACTTTTCGGAAAACAGTGCGAGTATAACTCAAACTAAACATCTTTTCTTCCGAAAAGCTATTAAGTTTGAGTATATTTTCAAACAAATTCGACATTAAATACTTGGTTTAGCTTTAGAAGATGATTTGTGTTTTTTGTAAATAATAGAAATTCCAGGTGTAATTCCTAAAGTTTGATGGTAGGAAGAAGAAGCTTCTAAAATAAAATTATTCATTACCAATCCAAAACCAAAGGAACTCATGGTTGGATTTGTTGAAATTCCTACTCTAAGATAAAGAATTTCAATAATATGATATTCTATTCCTGCTTTAACAATTGGATCAAAATCGATGTCTTTTTCGGTTTCAAGTGCGAAAATTACTTTATCGGAAAAACGATAATCTAAGCCTAACTTCATAATTGTTGGCACACGTTCATTGTCATAATTTGCCAGTTTATTTCGTGTAGGATTATAAACATGAACACCTAATGTAAATTCCTTACTTAGTTTCCCGATTAACCCAATAGCACCTGTAACATTGTTTTTGCTGCCAAATTCTTGGGTTAGGCTTGTTCTCAAGTAATTCAATTGAATTCCCACTGAAAATTTTTCGCTGAATCGTTGTCCATAAGATATTCCTGCCTTTGTTTCTACAAAATCAGAAAAACCAAAAGAAGCAACACTTACTCCAAAAGCTCCTAATTTTGTTGGCATTACAAAAGCTCCTGCTTTGTAACTGGTTTCTTTTAATAAAAATCTATTTTCGAAATAAGCACCTGCGGCAAGTTCGGTTACAAACCCTAACCCAGCTTGATTGTTGTTTGCTGACCATAAATCAGAAAGTGTTGTATTTACACCTCCCATGGCTGTTGAACGAGCTCCAATGGCATCATTTCCAACTTGCGAAAAGAAATGTGTTGGTATAATTAGCACCAAACTTAGGAGTACAATTTTTAAAATTTTATTCATTAGATGTGTTTTCTTTTTTGTGTGAAAGAATATAAATGATTGGTAAAATCCCAATGGTATTAAATATAGCAATACACACAAACCAAATCATGTGTTTGTTTCTTGCCGATTTCCAAAGAGCAATTAGTTTCCAAACGGCTTCCCAAACTGCCAAAACTATGATTATAGTTACGAATAGAGGGCTTGTAAAAAATTCTAAATTTTCCATGACATATATTATTAAAGATTAGTTTTAATTTTATTCCAAGTTGCGTACATTTTTTCTTGTTGAGGTCGGTTGGTTTCTTCTTCGGTAAGTGGTTCGCAAGGTTTTAAAGTGGCATGAGCTTCTTTGGGCAATGCCTGATAAAGTTGTGTGCCTTTGGTTTTCCAAGCCATCATTTCATCACTTACTTTTTTAATGATTTTTGCAGGATTTCCTACTACCAAACTTCTTCTTTCAATTTCCATTTTAGCAGGAACGAAACACAATGCACCAATAATGCATTCCTCTTCCATAATTACATCATCCATTACTACGCTGTTCATGCCCACCAAGCAATTTTTGCCTATGGTTGCTCCGTGGATAATGGCTCCATGTCCGATATGAGCTCCTTCATGAAGTGTAACGGTTGTTCCCGGAAACATGTGTATCGTACAGTTTTCTTGAACATTGCAACCGTCTTTAATGATTATTTTTCCCCAATCGCCACGAATGGCAGCACCCGGACCAACATATACATCTGCTCCGATAATTACATTGCCTGTTACTGCTGCCTGAGGATGCACAAATGCCGTTGGATGAACCACAGGCTTAAAACCATTAAACTCGTAAATAGCCATTTATTAATTTTTATAACTGTAAATGTAAATAAAAGGAATCTTTTATGGAAGAAGCAAGGTTATTTTTTTTGTAGTTCCCTAAATCAACCAACTATATACTTGAATTTTCATTTTTTTTGCTTCAAACGTGTCGTAAAAAAAGCTATGTTTTTTTCCATTCATTTTTTCATAAAACAAGCAGGCATTTTTATTTTCTAAAAAAACCTCTACATAAAAATTGGTTTTATCTTCCGTTAAGTGTTTAAACACATAAGTCCCAATTCCTTGTTTTTGAAATTCTTGTAAAATGTAAAAAGTAAAAATTTCGTTTGCTGCAATTGACTCTTTTCTTGACTTACCAAATGAAAAAAAACCAATAATTTTATTGTTGAATATAATCTTATGTGATGCTATATCTTTGTTGCTAATTTTTCTTTTCCAATAATTCTCAATAGTTAAAAGCTCATTTTTAATCAACGAATTTTTATCAAGAATACTAAAATAAGTTTCGATAAAACATAATTTATGAATTAAACAGATTTCCCAAATGTCAGGTGTTGTAATAGGAGAAATTGTTATATTTTTCATTTTATTTTTCATTTGTTTCAAGCAACCAATTAAATACGTTCAAATGTTTTACTCCCCGTACGCTTAGTGGTGTGAGAGGTGTACTCCGTCAGTTTATCTGGCGGAGCCATCTACTCGATTAGCAAACGTATTTCATTAATTCTCCTTGTGTTATTATTCGTATGTTTCCATTTTTCTCGTTGTTTATTTTCCCAACATCATATACTTTATTCAGACCGTAAAAATTTCCAATTGCCAAAAAGTCAACATTCTTGGTCAAAGTTTTTTTTACTTGTCCACCAAGACTTTCTATTAATTTTTCAAATTCATTTCTTTTTATATTTGATTCACCACTTAAAACAAAAATCTTGTTATGAAACAACTCGAGTTTATTTGAATTCAAATTTTCAATTCCGAAATTTTTAATAATCTCTTTGGCAATTTCAATCTCCTCAAATGTTGCTTCTAAAATTCTATTTTGAATTTTTCCTTTTATTGGGAAAAGGATTGAAAATGAATAGTCAGATAATATTTTGGGGCTTCGTGGTAGTCTTCTTCTTGCTTCTCTTTTAATTTCATCTTCCAAAAATTCCTTTGCGATTTCCAAGCCTTGTTCACTTCTAACTTGGATTTTTGTTTTAAGCCAAACACCAAGTTTCAAAATCCATTGAATTTCTTCTGGTGAATAGTTCCATCTATAATTATTACATTTTGAACAAGCAGGAAGAAAATTATCGACTACATTAGTTCCACCTTGTGAATTAGGTCTTACGTGGTCTGCTTCAAAATCAGCAATATCTATCGTGCAACCACAAACGTGACATAATCCATCAGTTTTTTCAAATACAATTTTTCGTTGTTCTGTAGTTAGTGGTGTTTTCTTTACTTTTTCGCTCTTAGTCTCTTGTTTTTTCAAAAGTCTGTGCTGATACATTTCGTTAAACTCACTAACCAAAGTGTCAATGTCATTTATGAACGGTATCAATTCGTTTTTCATTTTCGTAGTCGTTGTCTTAATATGTTTGCCAACGGTTTCGGGCTAAGAGCAGATGGGGATATTGAAACTCCAAACTATCAAGCCAATGCCAAAATTAATTAAAAGAAATGAATATGAATAAACTACTTAAACCCCATTTGCTTTTAGCCAATGTGTGTGCCTTGCATGCGTGCTGCACCACACCGTAGCGAAGCTACAGAATAAATTGCAAAAATGCAAATTTATTTAATAGTAAGGGTCTGTAATGAAATAAAGTGTACAGAATAGGCGAAGTTATTTTGTTTGCTAATAAGAC
>JAHYJH010000062.1 GCA_019429185.1 Vicingaceae bacterium | reverse complement strand
GGTGGATAGTTTGGAAAAACAAATAGCTGATTTTATCTGTTACTACAACAATATCTTAAGCAAGCCTATTAATTGGGCTTTTAACACTGTTAAATACCGACAGAAACTTGCAAGTTAATGCACTAGCTTATGAAGCAGTATCCAAACTCGAAACTCGAAACTCGAAACTCGAAATTGACGCAGTCCTATTTGCAACATCAACTCCGGTATTTAAGAATCGATACCATGCTTCTTTTTTGGCAGATTTATTAAATCTTCCGCAGGGAATTTTAGCCTTGGATATTACAAACTCCGTTCGTAGTGGAACGGATGCCTTGTTGATGGCAAATACCTTAATTGATTCAGGAAAATACAAAAACATTTTAGTTGTTGTCGCTGATGTTCATTTTCCCGCTATCGGAAAAGAACTTTCGACACCATTCGGTCATGGTGCTTGTGCAATTTTAGTAAGTAATGAAATGGGAATTGCAGAAATTACAGCAGCAAAATCGTGCAGTTCTGCATTAGCTGAAGAGTTTTCTTACAAAGGAAATGCCATTCAATACGACCCACGTTTTAGTCGTGATGCAGGATTTAAAACAAACTTGACTGCTGCTTTGAAAAACTTTGTAACCAATCCAAAACAGTATGACACAATAATTTTAAATTCTCTTTATGCTCGAATGGCTGGTGGAATTTTTGCAAAAGCAGGTTTTGAAGAAACTCAATTTTCAAAAGATACACTTTTATCAAAAATTGGAAATACTGGTGCTGCACATGCTTTGCTGTTACTTATTAATGAGATTGAAAATGCTAAGGATGGGATTATTTTGTTAGCTGATTACACCAACGGAGCCAACTTTTTTGAAATAAAAATAGTTGGTGTTATTAAAGAAAAAGTAGTACAAAACGAATTAAAAAATTTCGAATTAATTAATTCGTACCAAGATTATTTATTGCTACGAAAAGCAGGAAATTTCAGTTCATTCAACTACGAAACCAAAGAAATGTTTTCATCAGAAATGATGCAAGAGCGGGAAAAAGATACGTTGCAATACTTGAAAGGACTGAAGTGTGATAGTTGTGGAACCATTTATTACCTAAAATCTACGCGTTGTAAAAAATGTAAAGCCGATAAATTTTCAACTATTCAATTATCAAAATATGGTACAGTTTACACCTTAACAAGCGAACATTATTTTCCGAGTTCATTTCCACCAATTCACATGTTGGTAATTGATTTAGATGGTGGAGGAAGAGTTACCGTTCAACAAACAGATACGATGTATCTTGAAAAAAATAAAATAGAAATCGGTTCAAAAGTGAAATTAGTTCTAAGAAAAATGATTGAAAACGATACAAAACCAAATTATTTCTGGAAAGCAATACCATTATGAAAAAGCAAAACGATATAGCAATTATAGGAATTGGTGTTACCAAATTTGGTGAATTGTTTCATCAAAGTTACGATGATTTGGTGCGTGATGCGGCAAAACAAGCGGTAAACGATGCACAAATTTCGATGGACGAAATTGGTGCAGCTTGGCTTTCAACTGCATTTCCTGAGATTGGTGTTTTTAAAGGCAGAAGCGGAATGGACTTGTCTGAGCCACTTTCTTTGTACAATATTCCTGTAACTCGAGTTTCTAATTTTTGTGCGTCAGGTGCTGATGCTATT
This sequence comes from Vicingaceae bacterium, assembly GCA_019429185.1. Classification (GTDB taxonomy): domain Bacteria; phylum Bacteroidota; class Bacteroidia; order Flavobacteriales_E; family Vicingaceae; genus BRH-c54. The sequence goes on along the minus strand of JAHYJH010000062.1, from coordinate 18,468 downwards.
CGAAATGCTGTTAATGCCTTACGTGCAGGAGAGTGTGATGTGGCAATGGCTTTGGGCGTTGAAAAATTACGTGATCGTCAGCCACAGGATAGCATCGTTAAAATGATGGTGGAATATGGACATCCATTTTTGCAAAAAGGTTTTACTGCTGCAGGCACATTTGCTGTTTATGCCAACCGAATGATGAAAAAATATGGATTAACTCGTGAAGATATTTCAAATGTTTCTGTAAAAAATCACTTGCATGGTGCTATGAATGAAAAAGCGTTTTATCGCAAACCTTGCACTCTTGAAGAAGTGATGAAATCACCAATGGTTGCCGACCCTTTAACCGTTTTGGATAGTTGTCCGACCACTGATGGAGCGGCATGTGTAATTATGGTTCGAGCAGAAGATGTAGATAAAACCAAACACCGTCCAATTTACATCAAAGGAATTGGGCTTTCAGTTTCTACTGGTTGGGATTTACCGTTTTTTGACCCCAACCACGATTTTCTTTCTTTTGAAGCGACACGTAATGCTGCAAAAATGGCATATCAACAAGCAGGAATTACCAAACCAATTGACGAACTAGACTTGGTAGAAGTACACGATTGTTTTTCGATAGTCGAATTGTTGACGTATGAAGATTTGGGGTTGTGTAAACCAGGCGAATCGAAAGAAATGATACGAGGAAAATCCACTCAGTTTGGCGGACAAATTCCTGTAAATGTAAGTGGAGGATTACTTTCTTGCGGACACCCAGTTGGTGCAACAGGAGTAAGAATGGTGGTAGAAATAGCCAATCATCTGAGAGGAAATGCCGGAGAACGACAAGTAAAAGGTGCAAAAAGAGGTCTTTCTCATAACATTGGTGGACCGGGAGCAATTGCTTCGGTAATAATTTTAGAAAACTAATTATTTTATAAATGATGAAAGTATTATTAAGTAAACCAGGATTAGACGGGCATGATGTAGGAGTTAAAGTACTTGCACACGGCTTAATTGAAGCAGGTTATGAAGTAGTTTATACAGGTTTGAGAAAAACTATTGATGAAATTGTACAAATGGCTATCGAAAATAAAGTAGATGCCATTGGATTGTCGATTCTTTCCGGTACACATATTTTTCTTGCTCAAAAAATGAAAGAAGTAATGGATGAAAAAAAACTGACTATTCCTTGGTTTGTTGGAGGTAATGTGCCTCCGTTGGATGTCGCAAAATTGGAAAAAATTGGTGCTTCAAAAGCTTTTCCAACAAGTACTAAAATTGTTGATGTAGTTAATTATTTTAAAGAAAGCCTCCCCAACCCCTCCGAAGGAGGGACTTTCGTAGTGGAGCGAAACAAGTAACTCTAAACTCTAAACACGAAACTCTAAACAAAAAAATGAATACAAAAAATAAAATAAAACATACAGCCGAAGATTTAGGGGTAAAGAAAGTTTACCTTGAATCTGGCATTGAAGTAAATCCGATTTATACAGCTGAAGATGTAGAAAACTCGAACAGCAAACACGAAATGCCGGGCGAATACCCTTTTACCAGAGGTATTCACAATACCATGTATCGTAAACGACCTTTTACCATTCGTCAGTATGCTGGATTTGCATCTCCGGAAGAAACTAATGAACGTTTTCAATTTTTAATTGCCAACGGTCAATCAGGGTTAAATGTTGCTTTCGATTTGCCCACTCAATGTGGTTTGGATTCAGATGACCCAAGAGCGATGGGAGAAGTTGGTCGTGTTGGAATGACGGTGGATACCTTGGATGATTTTGAAATTGCTTTTAAAAATATTGATTTAGATAAAATTACCGTTTCATTAACCATCAACGGCTCTGCAATAATTGCTATTGCTATGTATATCGCCATGGCAGAAAAAGCCGGTTATGACATCAGTAAATTAAGAGGAACTGCTCAAAACGATATTTTAAAAGAATTTATTGGTCGTGGAACTTGGATTTTTCCAGTTGACAAATCAGTAAAATTAGTGATAGACACCATTGAATACTGTGCGAAACATGTTCCAAAATATAGCCCTGTTAGTGTTTGCGGATATCACATTCGAGAAAGCGGTGCCAACCCCATTCAGGAAATGGCGTATGCTTTTTGTATCGCCAAAGCATACACCGATGGAGCTTTAAGCAGAGGAATTAACATTGATGATTTTGCTTCTCGATTATCCTTTAACTTCGATATTTATGGAAATTTATTTGAGCAAATTGCCAAATTTAGAGGTGGAAGAAGATTGTGGGCAAAAATAATTCGGGAAGAATATTTAGCCAAAAATGATGATTCTTGCTGGCTAAGAATGATTGCTGGTGGAGGTGGAGGTGGTTTAACCAAAGAACAGCCCGAAAATAACATTGTACGAAGTGCTTATTACGCATTAATAAGTGCTTTATCTGGAACTCAAACCATGGCATTGTGTAGTTATGATGAAGCCTACACCATTCCAACAGAACACTCTGCTGAAATTTCTTTAAGAACTATGCAAATTATGATTCACGAAATGGGAATTTGCGATACCGTTGACCCTCTCGGTGGTTCTTATTATGTAGAAGCATTAACCGACAAATTTGAAGAAGAAATTAAAAAAGAAATGAAAACGGTGGATAAATGGGGCGGAATTGTGAATGCCGTGGCAACCGGAAAAATTCAAGAATCTGTTTCTAAACAAGCCTACACCCGTGAAATGGGAATGCAAACTGGAAAAGTGGACAAAGTAGGGGTAAATATTTTTACCAGAGAAGAAGAAAGCAAACCCATTGAATTTCATCCTTACAACCAAGAGGCTGCCGATAAACAAGTAGAAAAATTAAAACGAATTAAAGCATCCAGAAACAACGAATTAGTAAAACAAAAATTAGATACCATTAGAAAAGATGCAAAAGAAGATAAAAACTTAATGCCTTCAATTATTGAAGCAGTAAAAGAATATGCAACAGTTGGTGAGATTGTTCAAGTAATGAAAGACGTTTATGGTGAATTTAAAGAACCGATATTTTTTTAAGAAAAAAAATAGTCATTAAAGATTAGAAATTGGTCATTAGAAATGGGCAATGTGCGTTTGCTTTTTCCCTTGAGGGAAACACAAAGGGTGATTAAGCAAATAAGATTAGAAATTAGAGAAAAGAGATTTGAAATTAGAAAAGCTAAGAATAGAAATTTAATGAATGAAGAAGAATACTTAAAGTTTATCGAAGATATTAATTTAATAGGAAAAATGTTAAACAGTTATATTAAATCAATTGGAGAAAAAACAAATTAATAACCAATGACCAATGACCAATGACTAATTTCTAATGACTAATAACCAATGACCAATTTCTAATAACCAATGACTAAATTAAAAACCATATTATCCCTCGAACAAGCACTGGCATTACCTTATGCAACACAACGGTTTGTACAATTAGGCTGGCGTGTAATTCGTATTGAATCTCCTGCAGAAGATGGCGAAAACGCTGGAGACCCCAACCGATACATTGGTGCCGATTTGGGGTATCCAGATTTACATTCGTATTACATTGCTCCAAATATTGGTAAAGAAGCCATCACCATAAATCTGAAAAAAAAGGAAGGACAAGAATTATTAAAAAAATTAATTAAGGAGTTGAATGTAGATGTATTTATGTGCAACACCTTGCCTAAACGCTACAAACAATTAGGCATCGATTACGAAACATTAAAAGAAGCAAACCCTGATATTATTTGGTGCGGTATTTCTGCCATGGGTCCGGAATATCCCGAAAGAGCAGGTTACGATCCAGCTTTACAAGCCATGATGGGTTTTACTTACCTTACCGGAGAACCTGATGGTTTACCCGTTCCTTGCGGTATTCCAATTATTGATTTCAAAGCTGGAGATGAAGCTTTTACACAAGTAGTTCTTGCTATGTTGGAGAATAATACCAACAAAGAAATTCACATTTCAATGGCACAATGTGCTGCAAGTTGGTTGATGACGGCTTTACCACAATTGAATTTTGTAAAAAGCGATAGCGAATTATTCAGCCGAAGTGGCAACGAACACCGAAGTTTTATTCCTTGCAACGCTTATCCAACAAAAGATGGTTATCTCTATTTGGCGATAGGCAACGATTTACAATGGCACAAATTTGTTTCTCACAAAGGGTTTGAAAAACTTTTTTCAGAAAACCGAAAAACAAACGAGGGAAGGATGAAGGAAAAGGAAAACATTTATAAAGAAATTGGAGAATTAAGTAAAAACTATACCACTAAAGAATTTTTTGAGTTGTGCATTTCCTTAAATCTATCAGCAGCTCCAGTAAACACGGTTAAAGAAGTTGCCGCATTACCATTTGTAGATGCTTGCATGATGAAAACAATCCCGATAGCTATTGGGACAAATAGAAAAGAAATAAAACTTTCGCCTCCATCGTATAGCACCACATTTCTTAAAGAAAATGATTTTTTATTAAAATGCTCACCACGATTAGGAGAACAAAACAACAACGTATATCAACAAATTGGAATCACTGAAAAAGAAATTGAAAAATTAATAACTAATAAAATAATATAAACAACAAGGGGTCATGACCCCTTGCCACACAAAACAAGAAAGCAACAAGAGGTTTAAACCCCTTGCCATAAAAAACAAGAGAGCATGCTCCCTTGGAAATATAACAAGAAAATGCTACAACAGACAATAGACATACTAAGCTCTTATCAAATCCCTAAAAAGGTTTGTATGATGGGCAATGTGGCTGTTGCCAGAGGGGCTATTGAAGCAAATGTTGATGGCGTTTTTTCTTATCCTGGCACACCCTCTACCGAAATTTCAGAAGTTTTTTCTCATGTTAATTCTTTTCAAAACAGAAAAGAAAATATTGAAAACTACCCAGAACAAACGGCAAATAAAATATATTTTGAATACAGCATCAATGAAAAAATTGCATTAGAAAAAGCCATTGCTTATTCCATCGGGAATAAAAGTGCATTATGCGTAATGAAAAACGTAGGTATGAATGTAGCCTGCGATGCACTCATGAGTATTACTTATCAAACCATTGTTGCCCCTTTAGTAATTATTGTTTGTGATGACCCTGGCTGTCACTCCAGTTCCAACGAACAGGATTCTCGTTATTGGGGAAAAATGGCTTCCGTTCCAATTTTTAATCCTGCTACACCGGCAGAAAGTTTGAAACAAACTAAATCAGCGTTTTTACTTTCGGCACAATTAAAACTTCCTGTTATTGTTCGACTAACAACTCGGGTTTCACACACACGAGGCGTTATCAACTACGGAAAATTATCGAAGAAAAATAGTGAAGCTTCTTTTGAAAGAGTTCCTGAACACATCAACATTCCTGCAAAAACAGCCGCAGCACATACTCAGCTTTTAAATAAACTTCATTCAGATTATTTTAACGAACATGGGGTAAAATACAATCAAATTGTACATCAAACAAAAAACAAAAAACAAAACGCCAACATCGGAATTATTACTAGTGGCGTTACAACGGTTTATGTAAAAGAAATACTGGAGCGTTCTGCTTTAAAAAATAATTATTCTTTACTAAACTTGGGGTTGATTTGCCCATTTCCAACAGCTATCGTTTTAGAATTTTTAAACCTTCCTTTAAAGAAAATAATAGTTATTGAAGAGTTAGACCCCATCATCGAAAATGATGTGAGGATTGTTGCTCAAGAAAATAAAATTAAAACCGCTATTTTCGGCTTAGGTTTCTCCACCCTAATTCCAACAGGAGAATTTTCATTAGATAGCATCGAAAAAGCATTGCTCAATTTCACAAAAGACCAATCCTTAAAAAATAAAAATGTCCCGATAAAAAATGCAGAGAACTTAGTAAAAAACTTACCACTACGTCCTCCAACCTTATGTGCCGGATGTCCTCACAGAGCAACTTTTTATGCATTGAAATTAGCTGTTCCTAGAAATATTCCAGATGTAATACTTTGTGGTGATATTGGATGTAACGGTTTGGGAGCTTTGCCTCCACTTAAAATGATAGACACCATCAACCACATGGGCATGAGTGTTTCTATGGCACAAGGACTTTCTGAAGCATTTAGCAATTCTAATCAAAGTAATAAAACGGTTGCTATGTTGGGCGATGGAACATTTTTTCATTCGGGCGTTACTTCTTTATTGAATGCCATTTATACCAAAGCTAATATTCTGGTTATAATTTTCGACAATAGAACCATTGGAATGACTGGGCATCAAGACCATCCCGGAGCAACGCACCTAAATAAATATCATCAAATAGATTTATTGCCTTTTATTCGAGGTATGGGAGCTCAATATGTAGAATCCATTTTCCCCTTTAATTTAAAAGATAGTTTTAGAAAAATAAACGATGCTTTAGCAACAAAAGGGGTTTCGGTAATTGTAGCAAAATCGCCATGTATATTTTTACCCGAATTTAAAGATGGAAGCATTCATAGAAAAAAAATTGTTGTTGACCATACTCGTTGCAACACTTGCGACAATCACGAGGATAAACAAATTGCTTGTGCAAGATGTTATTCACCATTAAATAATTTATCGAGAGCCAAGTTAAAAATAACAGCAATCAATCATGTTCCTGCACAAAAACAATTGTGTCCGGCTAACATTTGTAATCACGGTTTTTTCAATTCAATTATTGAAGGAAATTATTCGGAAGCAGTAAAAATGGTTCGTGATAAAATGTTGTTTTCTCGCACCTGCGGAGATATTTGCCACCGACCATGCGAATTGTTATCGAACAACAAAACAATTGTCCCAATAAAAAAACTAAAACGCTTCGTTTCTTCTTTCGATGAGAGTTTTTTCGATTTTTCAAACGCCATTCAACAAACAAAAAATGCAAAAAAGAAAAATAAAAAAATTGCTATAATTGGTGCAGGACCAGCAGGGTTAAGTGCTGCTTACGATTTAATTCGTGAGGGATATGCTGTTGACATTTACGACAAGGAAGAAAAACCAGGAGGAATGTTAAAATACATCATTCCTTTTTTCCGAATGGACAAAACAGGTTTGGATTATGAAACAAGCGTTTTAGAAGAATTGGGAGTAAAATTTCTATGCAGTAAACAACTAGGGAAAGATTTTACGATAAATGACCTCAGCCAAAAATACGATGCAGTTGTTTTAGCAATTGGTTTATGGAAATCAAAAAAATTAGAAGTAGTAGAAAACAACATTCCAGATACTAAAAAACACACTGCTCTTTCCTTTTTAAAAGCTATAAATACTGATTCTATTCAAGCAAACCAACCATTAAGATATTTGGTTATTGGAGGCGGAAACAGTGCAATTGATTCAGCACGTGCAGCAAAAAAAATAAATCCAAGCAATACGGTTACCTTAGTTTGTATAGAAAGTCGAGAAAACATGCCTGCCTTTGAAGAAGAAATTACCCATGCTATAGAAGAAAGTATCGAAATTGTTAATGAATATGCCATTGAAAAAGTGGTGGATTCAAACAATTCTATTCATTGTACCATAAAACCACTTCTTTCCGATAAAACGCAATTAATTACTTGCGATGTTATCATTACAGCCATAGGGCAAAGTCCAAATACAGAACTATTTTCAGAACTAAACGAACAAACAGATAAAAATTCCTCGCTCATTAACATCAACAACGAAAACGGGTTCACTAATTTCAAAAATGTTTTTGCAGCCGGAGATGTTTGTAATGGCAACCACCAAAGTGTTATTGGTGCAATTGCCAGTGGAAGAAGAGCAGCCACTGGAATAAGGCAGTTGTTGGAAAATTACAAATACGGTTATGAAGGAATTGCTGCTCTCAAAAAATTAAATCAATCCTCAAATCCTCCCCTAAATCCTCTAAAGGAGGAGAAACTCCCTCCCTTTGGGAGGGTTGAGGTGGGACAAACTTCAAACTTCAAACCTCAAACTTCAAAAGATTTGTTAGAAAGAATAAAGGGAATGGATTTGTATCAAGCTTGTGCAAAATGCAACCATTGCATCGATAATTTCGGTTGTCCTGCCATGATAAAAGTAAATGGAAAAATAGAAATTGATTATCAAAAATGCACCAATTGTGGCTTATGTATCGATGTCTGCCCAAATAATGCAATAACATTTATAGAAGAAGTAATACCTGTTTAATGAGTAATAAAACCAAAATACAAGTTGCCGGGGTTGGCGGACAAGGAGTGGTATTTCTTACTAACTTAATTGTTGAGGCAGCACTAATAGCCGATATTCCGGTGGCAACAAGTGAGATTCATGGCTTATCGCAACGAGGTGGTTCGGTTACCGCAAGTATTACCTTAGGGGAAAATACTTATGGTTTTATAGAAAACGCAGGAGCCGATTTTTTATTGGGATTAGAACTGTTGGAGACACAACGCTGCTTAAATTATTTGCATAAAAATTCTGTGGTTGTGGCTGATAATTTTAAAATCACACCTTTCCTTGTAAATGCCGGAACTGCAAAATATCCGGATACAGAAGCCTTTGTGCAACTACTTAAACCTCAAATAAAACAAGTTATCGTCATTGAAAATATAACAGGCATAAAAGATATTTTAAGAAACATGTTTGTATTAGGTGTTGCTTCCAAAGTAAGCTCATTTCCTCTTTCGGCAGCAGTAATACGCAAAGCAATAACAAAAAACGTAGCCGACTATAATTTAGAAACTACCTTAGAAGCATTTGAATTAGGAAGAAATTATTGTAATCAAAAAACAAATAACAAATAACAAATAACAAATAACAAATCGTAAATCTCAAAACCATGATACTAACATTTAAAATAAACGGAGAATGGGTAACACAAGAAATAAAACCCTCCTTGTTGTTAATCGATTTAATCAGGGATGTACTCCAATTAAAAGGAACAAAACCCGGTTGTTTAGAAGGTGAATGTGGTGCATGTTCTGTAATTGTTAATGGTGACGCCATTAATTCGTGTATGTACCTGGCCATAAATGTGGATGGAAAAGAAGTTACTACCATTGAAGGATTAGAAAATAATGAAAATCCATTACATCAAGTACAAGAAAAAATGCTCGAACATGGAGCAGTTCAATGTGGATTTTGTTCGCCCGGAATGGTAATGACTACCAAAGCGTACAGCGATAAATGTATTGCCGAAGGAATAACTCCCACCCGAGAGGAGGTTAAAAAAAGCCTCGAAGGTAATTTGTGCAGATGTACAGGTTATGCTAAAATAATTGATGCTGCTGAGGCGGTTTATAAATAGTAGGAAGATGGAAAAGCCTCCCCAACCCCTCCGAGGGAGGGGCTTTCGTAGAGGAGCAAAAAATAAAATGAAAAATGAAAAGAGAATAAAGAAATATTAAGTTTTAAAACCAAATACAAAGCCAACTTTTATGTGATAAAAGGCAATGAGGGTTGGAACCCCTCCCCCTTCGGGGGAGCTGGAGGGGGCTAAAAAACAAAACTATGATGAAAGTAATCGGTAAATCGCACCAAAAATTAGATGGCAAAGAACGTGTTTCTGGAAAAGCCGTTTATGGGCACGATATTGAATTACCAAACATGCTACACGGTTCTATATTAAGGACCAAATATCCGTGTGCAGAAATCATTTCTATTGATACTTCTAAAGCTCTATCGCTTGATGGTGTTGAATGTATAATTACTGCTAACGATGTAGATGTGAACAATATTGGTTATAAAAAAGATCATCCTATCCTAAAAAAAGGTACTGTAAATTGTAATCGTGATGAAATTGCAGCTGTTGCAGCCCGAACTAAAGAAATTGCAGACAAAGCCATTCAACTAATTGAGGTAGAATACAAAATAAAAGAAGGAGTTTACGACCCATTTGAAGCTTTAAAAGAAACTACACCCCGAATTAATGAATTTGGAAAAGGTGCCGAACAGTTTGGAAATAAAAATATGGCTGAATCTTTTCATTACGAACACGGTAATTTAGAAGAGCAAAAAGCTAAAAGTAAAGTTATTATTAAAAAAAGATATGAGTTGCCTCGTGTTACTCACGCTTGTATTGCAACAAGTAACATCACTGCCGAATTCAATAATTTTGACGGAAGATTAACCCTATGGTCATCCACTCAAGTACCATTTTTGTATCAACGGGACATTGCCCATGCATTAAAAATGGAACCCTCAAAAATCAGAGTGATTCAACCAATTATCGGTGGTGGATTTGGAAGTAAATTAGACATGCATCCATTCGAACCTATTTGTGCTCTTTTAGCTATAAAAAGTGGGAAACCTGTTCAGATATTATATTCAAGGGAAGAAGAGTTTATAGCATCTCCAACACGACAGCCAATGGTTATTGAGTTAACAACCGGGTGCGATGAAAACGGAAAATTTACATTCAGGGAAGTAGAAATCATTAAAGACAATGGGGCTTATACTTCGTGGGGAGCAACAACACCTTTTGTGATGATGCAATCTTATTCCTCTTTGTACCAAGTTCCAGCCTGTAAATTCGATTCTCATGCAGTTTATACCAACAACCCTTTTGCAGGTTCGTTTAGAGGTTATGGAAATCCTCAGGCAACTTTTTCTATCGAATCAAATATTGATTTGATGGCTGAAGAATTAGGCATGAGTCAAGCTGAAATACGATTAATTAACGCCAATTATAAAGGAGAAATAACTGGTCAAGGCTTACATTTTAAAACCTGTGGAGCAATTCCAGCATTAAAAACGGTAATCGAGAAAAGTAATTACGACAAAATAATGGCAACACCAAATACAGGCAGGTATAGAAGGGGAGTTGGCTTAGGCTCTATGTTGCATGTAGGTGGTGGAGCAAAAATTTACCGTTCCGATGGTTGTGGAACAACTTTAAAAATAGACGATTATGGCTATTTAACCATTGTTACAGGCTCTAACGAAATCGGGCAAGGTTCTGAAACCGTTTTAGCTATGATTGCCATGGAAGAATTAGGAATTCCAAAAGAAAAAATAAAAGTAATCAATACCGATACCGATGTAAAACCTTGGGATGTTGGAGTTCACGCTTCCAGAACAAGTTTTGTAGCAGGTAATTCGTTATTAGGTGCAATTAAACTCATCAAAGAAAAACTCAGCAAAAAAGCAATAGAATTGCTGGATGTTGTAACAGATGATTGGGAATATGCTAATGGAATGATGAGGTTTAATGAGTTTGAAATAAAATTAGATAAAGTTGTTCGCGAAATGCACTTCGCTTCACCACACGAATTATGTATGGTCAACTATTTTTATGAGCCACCAAGTAAGTTTCAAGATAAAGATTTTAAAGGTGATGTTTCTGGGAATTATGCTTTTGCCTCTCAAGCGATAGAGGTTGAGGTGGATACCGTTACAGGAAATGTTCGAGTGCTAAATGTACATGTTTCTCAAGATGTTGGTCGGGTGCTAAATCCTGTTGGATTACAAGGACAAATGGAAGGCGGTTTAGCAACAGGAATTGGTTATGCGTTAACCGAAGAAATGATTTATGAAAAAGGAGTTCTTAAAAACCCAAGTTTTCATGGTTATAAAATGCTAACATCAACAGATATGCCTGATGTACATTTTTATCCTATAGAAACTTATGATGAAGCGGGACCTTATGGTTCAAAAGGAGCCGGAGAAGCACCTTTAATTCCAACAGCAGCAGCAATTGCTAACGCAGTTTCAAATGCCTTGGGGGTTCGGTTTTATTCACTTCCTATAACTGCCGAAAAAGTATTGAGAGCGTTAGCCTCCCCAACCCCTCCGAAGGAGGGGCTACTTAGAGAAGCGAAACCAGTAACTAAACACCAATAACCAACTCTAAACTCTAAACACCAAACTCTAAACTAATTAAGATATGAATTTTGATGTAATTAGTCCAAAAACAACTCCCGAATTGCTAAATGCAATTTATGACAATCAATCCAAAAACTTTAGAATTGGTGCTGGGTTTACCGATTTAATCAACCAGTTTAAGGCTCAAGAAACAGAAGGGTTGATTTTAATCAATTTAGCTCAATTAACGGAAGTTGATTTTAAGAAAATTTCAGAAAATGAAATTAATTTTCAGATAGGAGCTTTAACTACAGCTTCCGAACTAATAGATAACAAATCCATAAAAGAAAATTTTCCTGTTTTATATCAAGCTGCAAACAAATTGGCTTCCACACAAATTAGAAATGTAGCTACAGTTGGTGGAAATATTTGTAATGTTTCTCCTTCTGGCGATATGACAGCAGCTTTAATTGCCCTAAAAGCCACCTGCCATATTATTGATTGTGATGGTAATGAACGAAAGGAGTTGTTAAGTTCTTTTATAAGAGGATTAAAAAAGACTTCATTAACAAAAAAAGAATTGATTAAAAATATTACCATTCCAAAAAATTTTAGCAAAAATATCAAGTCAGGTTACGAAAAAGTGGGCTCAAGAAAATCCATGGAAATTGCTATCGTTTCTTTAGCCTACCATTTGCAAATGGATGATAAAGGAGTTATTACTTATGCTGGAGTTGCTTGTGGAGCAGTTGCTCCAACCATTCCTTTTACCACTTCAGCCTGCGAGTTCTTAACTGGAAAAAATATAAATGATATTTCGGATAGTGAAAAAGAAGAGTTTGCCAAAAGAGTGTTAAGCTATGCAAACCCCATTTCAGATATCAGAGCGTCTGATTGGTATAGAAAAGAAGTTCTCTTTAACATCAGTAAAACCATTTTTGAAAGATGAGTAATAAAACTAAATATGATACCGTGAATTACACCGATAAATTGATTCGTTTGGCACAAAACGAAAACCCTTATGGAGCTTCTCCAAAAGCTGCTACAGCTATTCTTGAAAATATAAATCTTATCTCTATTTATCCTGATATTAAACAACTTAAACTTCGCCAGTTATTAGCCGATAAAGCAAATGTGAATATTGATAACATTGTAGTTGGAGCAGGTTCTGTTTCCATTATCGAAACCATGATTAAAACATTTGTTAGTAAAGACGAGCATATTGTTATTCCAAAAATTTCTTTTACTGCTTACAAAGTATTAGCCGAAATTTATGGAGTTCATTTTCGAATTGCAGAAATGAATAATTATAGAACAGATTTGTCAATAATTAGCAAATTGTGTGATGAAAAAACCAAATTAGTTTTTTTAGCGAACCCTAACAATCCAACAGGAACCATATTTCACCACGATGAATTAAAGCAATTTATTGAAAAAATTAATCCCAATACAATAGTAGTCATCGATGAAGCCTATGTCGAATATATATCGGATTCAAGTTTTCCAAATTCCATTGCATTGCTCAATAAATACCCAAATCTTATTGTTTTAAGATCATTTTCTAAAATATATGGTTTGGCAGGACTAAGAATTGGTTATGGAATTGCTCATCAAACTATTATCAATAAAATTGAGAATCAACGCACACCATTTACAATTAATGTATTGGCAACAGTTGCAGCTATTGCTTCATTAAATGATAATGATTTTATAACATACAGCATAAAAAACAATAAAAAACAACGGGATTATCTTTACGCTGGTTTGAAAAACCTAGGTTTTAATGTTCTTCCGTCTCAATCAAATTTTCTCTATCTCTATTTTTATACTAAACTCGAAAGAGATGTAATTTATGATCAACTCATTGATGCGGGGCTACAAACTAGAAAAATGGAACCTTTTGGTGATGAAAAAGCACTTCGAATTAGTATCGGAGATGAAAATGCCAACCAAAAAATTATCACTTGTTTAAGCCATTAGCTTATCTTCTATTACTGATATATATCATAGAAAATGAGGTAAAAAAAGTGGTCCTTTGTTAAGGAAAATAAATTTAAAAAATACATAAAACAATGAAAGGATTTCACGACAAGAAAAAAGGATTTGGAATAACTTACGATAACATTTACCTCGTAAACGGAGCAAGAACTCCATTTGGTAAACTTTGCGGAACATTAGGAAATGTTTCACCAACCGATTTAGGAATTTATGCCACCAAAGGAGCATTAGAAAAATCAGGAATTAAAGGAGATGACATCGACCAAGTAATGTATGCCAACATCGGACAAAGTGCTGCCGATGCTTACTTTTTGCCACGCCATGTAGCTTTATATTCGGGCATTCCTGAAAGCATACCCGCCATTATGTTGCAACGTATTTGCGGTTCTGGTTTTGAAACTATTGTTGCTGGTGCAGAGCAAATTAGCTTGGGAAAAGCACAAGCTACCTTATGTGGTGGAACTGAAAACATGACACTTTCTCCAACCGTTAGTTTTGGAAATAGAATGGGTTATGCCTTAGGTAAAATTGATTTTAAAGATATGCTTTGGGAAGCCTTAAACGATACTGCTGCCGTTCCAATGGGTTGCACAGCCGAAAATGTGGCTCAAAAACACCATATTACTAAAGAAGAAGCCAATATTTTTGCCAAACTTTCAGTTGACAGATACATTGCTGCTCAAAAACGTGGCTTTTTTGAAGATGAAATCGTTAAAATGAACTCAGCCGAATTTGCTATCGAAGGACTAAACACCAGAAAAGTAAGATTACCTAAAAACGCTATTGATTTTAATACCGATGAAAATGTTCGCCCTTCTAATTTAGAAGATATGGCAAAATTACCATCTGTTTTTGCTCGTGATGGCGTTCAAACTGCTGCAAATTCAAGTGGAATTGTTGATGGAGCTTCTTCGGTAGTGGTTGCTCATAGCGATTTTATTAAAGCTAAAGGATTAAAACCATTAACTAGAGTTGTGGCTTCAGCTACCAGTGCAATTGACCCACGAGTAATGGGCTTAGCACCAGTTAAAGCCATTAATTTATTATTAGAATTAGCTGGATTAAAATTGTCAGATATCGGCTTAATAGAAATAAACGAAGCTTTTGCTGCTCAATTTATTGGTTGCGAAAAAGAATTAGGATTAGACCGAAACATCTGTAACGTAAACGGTGGAGCTATTGCGTTGGGTCATCCATTAGCTGCTACAGGCGGAAGATTATCGTTAACTATTTCAAGAGAAATGAACATCCGTAAAGTAAAATACGGCATTGCTTCGGCTTGTATAGGTGGCGGACAAGCTACTGCTATTTTATTTGAGAATTGTAATTTATAAATTCATTCAAACCTAACAGATTTTTAAAACCTGTTAGGTTTATAATTTTAATTTATGGGAAAACTAAAACAATGGCAAATGACAGCATTAAAGAAAGATTTTTCTTTGGTGGAATCAGATATGCCAACAATAAACGAAGATGAAGCTTTAGTAAAGGTTGCAGGTTGTGGCGTTTGTCATACCGATTTAAGTTTTTGGCACGATGGTGTTCGCACAAAAAAAGAAATGCCTTTAACTCTTGGTCACGAAATTAGCGGAACTGTTTTGGAAGGTCCTGCTCATTTAAAAGGCAAAAATGTAATTATTCCAGCAGTGTTGCCTTGTGGCAACTGCGAATTGTGCAACAAAGGACGAAGTAATATGTGTCAAAATCAATTGATGCCAGGAAACGATTTTCATGGTGGATTTGCTACGCATATTGTAGTGCCTTACCAATATTTGTGTGTGGTTCCTGATTCAATGCTTACCAAATATAAATTAGAAGAGCTTTCGGTAATTGCCGATGCTATTTCCACGCCTTATCAGGTAATGAAAAAATCGGAATTGGAAAAAGGTGATTTAGCTATCGTTATTGGCGTTGGTGGTGTAGGGGTTTACGGTGCTTTAATCGCCAAAATATTTGGTGCTAAAGTATTGGCTATCGACATTAATGATGAAAAATTAGCCAATGCAAAAAAGAACGGCATTGATGCCACATTAAACTCTAAAGGTTTGGATATTAAAGAAATCAAAGCCAAAGTAAAAGAGTTAGCCAAAGAAATTGGGGCACCAAAATACGGTTGGAAAATTTTTGAATTTTCAGGAACTACTCAAGGACAAGAGTTGGCTTTTAACCTTATCACATTCACTTCAACATTAAGTATTGTTGGTTTTACCATGAACAAATTAGAAGTTCGTTTAAGTAACTTAATGGCTTTCGATGCAAAGTTAATTGGAACATGGGGCTGTAAACCAGAGTTGTATCCTGAAGTAGTGGACTTAATTGCTACAGGGAAATTAGAAATCAAAGATTTTGTAGAAACTTTCCCATTAAGTCAGATAAATGAAGTTTTCAAAAATACGTTAGCACATAAATACACTAAGCGTTCGGTATTGGTAGCATCCCCAACCCCCTCCGAAGGAGAGGCTTATGTAGAGGAGGCTCAAAAAAAGAATAATTATTAATTTAAACTTAAAAAAATACTCCCCAACTTAACTTGTGATTATGGCAAGTGTGCTGGATTTTCCCCCTTCGGGGGATTAAAAGGGGTTCTTAAAAAACTAAAACTATGGAAACATTAAAAAATCACAACATCGTAGAAGGATATACTTACACAGACATCCTTTTCGAAAAAAGACCTTGCTTAAACTTTGACGGAACTCCTGTTAAAGGGCTTTTTAATGCTTGGATTATTTTAAACAACCCAAAACAGTACAACTCTTATACTACCAAAGCTATAAAAGAAATAATTATGGCTTTTGGAGAAGCATCAAACGACAGAAGTGTGGTTGCTGTAATTTTTACAGGAGTTGAAGATAAGGCATTTTGTACTGGTGGAAACACTAAAGAATATGCAGAATATTATTCTGGTCAGCCACAAGAATATTCGCAATATATGCGTTTGTTTAACGACATGGTTTCGGCCATTTTAAAATGCGAAAAACCAGTTATTTCTCGTGTAAACGGAATGCGTATTGGTGGTGGTCAGGAAATTGGAATGGCTTGCGACTTTACCGTTGCATCTGATTTGGCTCGTTTCGGACAAGCCGGACCAAAACACGGAAGTGCAGCCATTGGTGGTGCAACCGATTTCTTACACTTGTACATTGGCGTAGAAAGAGCAATGGCTTCATTAACACTTTGCGAACCATTTACTGCTCATCAAGCCTTAAATTTAGGAATGATTACCGATGTTGCCCCGGCACTTAAAGTGGACGGAAAATTCATCGCCAACCCATTGGTAAATATTGAAAAATATGCCGATGAATACGGTCGGATAATTTTCGGAGCAATGAAAACGGGCGAAGAATTAGCAAAAGGAAAAGAATTGATGGCAAGAGGAGAAGTTGATTTATCTAAATTAGATGAATTGATAAATAAATTTGTAGCTAAATTACTTCATACTTTCCCTAATTGCTTACACAAAACTTTAACCGAAGTGCGCAAGAAAAAATTAGAACACTGGGACATGAACAAAGAAGGTAGTCGTGAATGGTTAGCCTTGAACATGATGACCGAAGCCAAAGCCGGATTTAAAGCATTTAACGATGGACCTAAAAACGATAGAGAAGTTGATTTTGTTAAACTTCGTCAGCTTTTAGCTGAAGGTAAGGAATGGGACGATGAAATGCACAAAGCTATATCGCCACAATTTAGAAGCCTCCCCAACCCCTCCGAAGGAGGGGCTTATGTAGAGGCTCAAAAAAAATAATAATTATTAATCTAAACTAAAAAAATACTCCCCAACTAAACTTGTGATTATGGCAAGTGCGTTGGAGACTCCTCCCCTTCGGGGAGGTCGGGAGGGGCTAATTATGGAAAAAATAAAATTAACCTACACGCACAACAACACCGTTGCCAACCTACTTTTAGACGATGGTAAAGGCAATGTGTTAGACAATGTAATGATGTTGGAAATTTTGGATTGTTTCAAGCAATTTAAGCAAAATAAAAACCTTAAACTCATTACATTTCAAGGCGAAGGCAAACACTTTTCGTTTGGGGCAAGTGTTCCGGAACACACCAAAGAATTGGCAGAAATGATGATTAAAACCTTTCACCAACTCTTTTTTGGAATCATGGATTTGGGGATTCCTACCATGGCAAAAATATCTGGGCAATGTTTGGGTGGAGGAATGGAATTAGCCATTATGTGTAATTTTTTGTTTGCCGATAAAACGGCTAAATTAGGTCAGCCCGAAATTATTTTAGGAGTATTTCCACCACCTGCATCGGTTATTTTACCCGAAAAAATAGGTTTGGCAAGAGCGGAAGAATTGTTACTTACCGGAAAAACCATTGATGCCGATGAAGCTCTAAAAATAGGCTTATTAAACCATGTTTTTGAAAACAAAGATGATTTGAATACCGAAGTAGAAGCTTGGATAACGAAAAACATTGTTCCAAAAAGTGCTTCTTCATTGCGTTACGGAGTAAAAGCTGCCAGAGTTAAATTCAACCACATTTTAGGCAATTTTTTACCGCAACTAGAATACATGTATGTTAAACAACTCATGACAACCAAAGATGCCAACGAAGGCATCAACTCATTTTTGGAGAAAAGAACTCCTGTTTGGGGAAATTGTTAACCCCAAATTAATCATTAGGAGGATTGAAGATTTGAATTTAGGTGATTAGTTTCACTACGTTGTTCCCTATTTTCATTCTTTTTCTTACGAAATGGAGCGTAGCGAAATGAAGTAAGAAAAAGAATGAAACCTTGTTTATATTTGTTAATCTAAAAAACAAAAATA
>JAHYJH010000061.1 GCA_019429185.1 Vicingaceae bacterium | reverse complement strand
TTTTTTCTTTAAAATTAAAGAAAACCTTGCATTTACCCCAGTTTAATACCCTCAAGTTATTAACATAATTAACTGAATAAGTGTTAATTAAGTAATTAAAATGACTTTCTCAGCAAACCCTAATTACCTATTACAGTAGCAGTAATAGTGTAAGGTTTATTGGGTTCAAAATCTCTTTTTTCAATTTTACCTTGAATCCCATTATTCTCAAAAGTTCTACCAACGAAATTAATACCTGTTTTAGTAAAATCAATTGCATTACTATCTAATGATTTTGTACCAACAATTTCAAACAAATCGTCTAATTTGAATTCTCCCCACTCAACTTTGTCTAATTTTTTATTAAGTGGGGAAACTACTTTCCCAAGCTGTCACTTTGATTTTTTAAAATATTACTTACTTCCCAAGTTAAATAATCAGTAACAGTTGTTTTAAAATCTTCTAATGTTGGTGTTGTATCAATTGGTGTTGATTGATTCCAATCTGCACCATTTTTAGGGTCTATTTTGTTTTCATAATATTCTTGTTCTGTAAGAATATTTAATTTGCTTTTACCAAAACGAACTAAGTCTACAACTTCTTGGTAACGTTCTTTTGCTTGGTCAGTATCTTTTAAATTATTGTTGGCTTTTTTTCTGTTTGCTCTGGTATATCCATCATTAGAAAAGTCAATGAACTTAACCATTTCATCTTTATGGTGCTTCTCATTTACTTTAAAAACGTAAATATTTGTTTGGACACTTGATTTCCCAATAAACAAATCAATTGGCATTTTGATACTTGCCAAAAGCGTGTGTCTAGAAAGGATTCTTTTGTTGTAGTCAATTGCTTTTCCCTGTCCTGCTGAATTTTGAATGATGATTGCTGCGTAACCTTTATTCATCATATCTAAAGCTTTTTCCACAAAATTCATCCCATTTCCTGAAGCAGAATATGGCGGATTTAAAATAAAAGCATCCGCAGGAAATTTTGTGTCTGTTTTACCAAAGCCATATTTTCCGTCAAAGTCTTTAATTGAGTCAGTGTTCAAAATGTTAGAACTTCCGTCACCCATTAAAATCATATTGAGAATTGCTAACATATAAACACTTGAAAGCAACTCTAAACCGAGTAATTGTTCGGCTTTTATTTGAACCTCTTTTTTTGCGAGTTCATCTGGTGATTGGATGGTGTTTTTTGCATCAATTAGCATTTCATTCATAGCTGCAACCAATAAACCTGCCGAACCTGTGGCGAAATCCCACACATAAGAATCTTTGTTTACTCTTGTTAATTTGACTAAAAGCGAAGCAACATAGGAAGGTGTAAGAACAACGTCATTTAGTTTATCCTGTGAAAAGCCTAGCCAACCGTACATTTCATTGAATAGTTTACCTGTAAAATCAGTGGTCAAACCAATTTTGTAGTAAATCCCTAAATCATCTACAATTTTTCCAAAAATTCTTTTAAGTTGACTTTCACCGTCTTCAACTTTGTTGATGTTATTTGTAAGTAGTGTATTAGATAAAGTTCTTAAAATAAGTTGCCTTTTTTCGTCAGGTAGTTCTTTATGACTTAAAAAAGATTCTATCTTTTTAATCATTAAATCGCCATCTCTATAACCTTTTTCAGTTGATGATTTTAGGTCGGATTTTTCAAGTGGTGTAACTTTTCCTGGAATGCCAAGCGTTGCAATAATTGAAGCCGCAACCAAATAAACACGGTCATTTTCTCCTAATCCTTTTTCGTTTTGGTAAATGTCGTTGTTGAGTTTTACAAGGCTTTGGTCAATTTCTCTTTCTCGTTGCTCTTTTAGTTTGTCGAGTTCTTCTTGTGAAAGTTGAAGCGTTTTTACTGTCTCAATAAAACCGTCAAAATTTTTCGGTGCTAAAAACGAAAAGTCGGTAAACTCTCCAATTTTTTGTCCTGCTCCTAAATTGCTTTTAGAAACATAGTAAACGCCAATTTCGTGATGAATTTTACCTGCTTCATCTTTGTAGCCTGTCATTCCGATTGCGATAATATCGGTATAGCTTGTATGATGAAGTAAAGCGTTGGCGTAATGAACAGCTCCGTTTACCGCAAAAGAGTTGATGTTTTTAAAATTGGGTTCGTTTTTATAAGTTCTATTTTCTACTTGTCCGTCTTTGTCAAGTTTTACAAGTTTGTCTTTGTAGCCTTTATACTCAATAAGAACAGGGTAGAAGTCTAAATTTTTGTCTTGAAGTAATATTTTGGCATCTGGTCGATTTGCACCTGCTCCGCCATTTTTAGTGAAGTAGTCAGAGAGTGCTTTGTCAATTTCTGCATTAACTGATTCCTGCTCTAATTTGTAAGGCAGTTTATACTTTCTTAACCATCCGTTGGCTAAATCTGCAATATTCGGTTCTATTGATTGTGCCATTATTTTTTTCTTTCGATTAGTAAATCTTTGACTTCCACATTTAGAATTTCCGCAATTGTGTACAAGTCTTCCAAACTCGGTTGTCTCACGTTACGAGCGTATTCGTTAATCGTGTTGTAACTTTTTCCTGTCTGTTTGGCAAGCCAAGTCTGCGAAATTCCTTTGTCCTTTAAAACTTCTTTTATTCGGTTCATTTGAAACCCAAGTTTTGTTAATTCGGTGTCAAAGATAGTAAAAGTTCACTATTTTTCAGTGTAATTATTCCTTGTTTTGTCGTGGGTTGGGAAAGGGCAAGCTCTTTTGGTTTTTCAGCGTTGGCTTTTAGCGTTGGCAAAAAACCAAATGTGCTTGACCGAGCGTTGGCTTTTTTTGTATGCCGCACAACGTTTTGCAGCTATAAGAAGTTGGCGATTTCGAAGCACAAAACTGTCAACCTGCACTAAAGTTTGATTGAAAAACTGAACTTCATTTAACCACTGAACCGCCAATTTCTTATAGGTGCTGTTGTAAGCTGGCCTTCTGTCCACCCTCATTGTCAAGTCGTTGTATTTCTGTGCTTTTGCTGTCATTTTATTTGTTCCGTTTTTGTCTGTCGGGCTTGTGTGTTGGCTGTTTTAAAAATTTTAGAGGGAAGGGATTTTAAAAAATAATTTTCCCTTCGGGTGGCAAAGGAGGAAGCTCTTTTGCAATTTTTGGTCTGAGCATTGGCTTGTGCGAATTGCAAATGTGATTACACCTTTGGGCTGGCTAACTTTCATCTTTATAATAAATTTTATAGTATTTCCGTCCATCTTTTTCAACTCCTTGTTCAATCAGTTCTTTGTCTCCGTGAATATAAATATGGAAGTTTTTGTCTAGTTTTAGTACACTCTTGAATGCCCTTGCTTGTTTTTTTACTGCCTGAGTTGAAATGTCAAAGTTGTTAGATATATCTATTTCATTATCTCTCCTATAGCCTTCATCAAAATTTCTGAATGAATCAATTGTATTATTATCCTGAAAGACTTTTTTTTCAAAATCAGTCTTTTCAAAAGTTTCGTGATTCTTGAAATATTCTACGGAACGGTTAAGCAAGTCAATTTGGTCAGCTTTGCTTACTTCAAAATCTTCTGTTAATTTCTTGGTTACAAATTGTTTTGCAATACCTAAGAATTGGTTGGTTTGATGGTATTCGTTTCTTTTAGGTTGAACACTTAAAAAGTCGTCTTTCCAATATTGAGCTTCTGTATTTTTATTTGTATTATCAACAACAGAAACTATGTAGCCATTTTTCGTTTCAGTATTAAAAATTAGACATCCTTTGTCTAATTTAGTAGTATTAATTCCTTTTTCGTCTTTTAAGTTATATCCATCTTTTGTAGAGCTAACTTTTAAAATAGTATCCTTATTTTCAGACTTAAATATTCCAATACAGTCAATAAGTTCATCATTGATTTGACAATCTTTTAAATAAAATATACAAAGTTCTCCACCTTTTATTTGTGGATGCGTACTTTTATCGTAAAGATAGCGACCCACATTTTTTGATTGTTCAATGAATGATTCTTTTTCCTTAAAAACAGAACTTATGAATTGATACATTGGGTTCAATTCTAAATTAGGCAGAAAAAAAAATTGATATAATTCCTCATATTTGAAATTATTATCAATCAGTTGCTTGAAAAAATCTTCTATATTTTCAAAGTCTGTTAATACATCAGAAAAGCGAACACCATCTCCATTGTTCTTGTTTCCTACAAAATGGAGTATTAACCTATCCATTTTACCTAAAATTACATTTTGCATAAATTAAATATTGTATATATCGCTTGGTATCAAACCTTTTCCGTTAATAAATTCATCTACTGTGTGAAAGAATGATAAGTTATTTTCTAACCAATATTCTTTAGATGCGTGTTCAACCATAAATATTTGAAAATTGTGTTTTTTCTGAACAGTGATGTAATCGATAAATGAGTTTAATAAAGTAAAAGCATCTATTAGTTTTGTTTTATCATCATTTTTGCCTTCATAATATGGTGTGCTTGGTTGATCAATGAACAAAAATGGGGGGATATTTTCTTGATTTAAATTAATTACGTGTTCGTGTAATCCTAAATAAACACACAAGTGCATAAACATATAGTTTGAAGCACTACCGACATTATCCAAAGGAAACATTTGACCTTCAGGAAATAATTGCAAAATCATTTTATCACTATTAAATTCCAGGCGACTATTTTTATATGTTGGCAATGAATCTAGTTGGTCAAAATTACGTTGAATACTTTTGTTCAATAATGTATTCATAGAAAACTTTATTTGGGATGTTTCTGCTGGAACTTTTGCTAATCTTTCCTTTTCTTCATTCAAACTATTCAACCGAATCGTGTCAATAGGTTTAATCGTTTTTTCATTTAGAACTTGTTCAAAAACATATTTAATTTCCCCTAATGCTATGAATTTTTCTCCTTCAGCTTGATAATTTCTTTTAATCTCATTTAGTTGAATAATTTTATTTTCAATTTCTTGTAATTGATTTCGTAAGTCTTTTGCATCACCTGAAACTTTTAGTGGTTCTGTTACTTTTTTAGAAAGATTTGCTTTGATGTTTTTTAAAGATGACTCTAATGATTCTACAAAAGCTTTAGTTTCATAAGAATCTACTAATTGGTCTGCTAATTTTTGATTCAAAAATTCAATTGGCTGCAAACTATCGGCAGATTTATTTAAGTTCCTTTTGTACTGATCAAATTCCTTTTGATATTGACTAATAGCATTTATTTGAGATTGTATCTCATTTTTTCTTTTATATAAACCATCTATTTCAGAGAAAAGGTTTGAATTTTTAGCAACTTCTTTTGTGTTTGCAATTGTATTTTGAATTATTAAAAGAGCATCATCGACATTATCAAACGTCTCAGAATAGTCAATAAAATTGTGTTTTTTACATTTTTCGATAAGACTAAACACACTTTTTTCAAAATTTTTAGATTTGTTCTGATTTCCTCTTTCTTGATTTTGTATTTTCTTTAACTCGGATTCAATTTCTTGTAATCTTTCAATGGCTTTGATATTTTCCATATCATTAACCCCAATTACCAAATCGAAAATATGACTTAACGCTTTATCATATTCTTCCTTCCCATAAAATGTAGTGTCAAAATATGTTTCAGGTGCATCTATTATTGTTTGGGTCAGTGAATTAAATAGTAAAAAGTGCCTATATGAAATATTAAATGTTGTTTTCCCTAATCCTTTCCCATAAGGGAACCTTAGAGAATCAGTAATCCCAAATTCCTCATCTAAAATCGTTTTTATTTCTGCTATTTCTTTATTGCTTTCTGGTTTGTCAGGGAATGAACCTAAATTAAAAAACACATCTGATGAAACAGAACCTTTACTTGGCGTCTTTCTGACTAAAGATATTTCCTTTTCATTTATTGTGAATCGAATTCCAAACCATAAAACCCTATCTATAATTTCAGTTGGAACAGTTACCTTACCAGATAGAAGACAATAATCAATAATATTCCAAAAACTTGTTTTTCCAGTGGTAGAATCGCCCGTAATTACATTTACTTTATTTGGCAAAAAGAAATAGCTTTTAGATTCAGCATTTTCTTCTTTAAACCATAGCTTGATTTCGTGAAGTATAAATTTCATAATTGTATTTTTAATATTTTGTAAAGTTCAGCAGTTGAATACTCATCTAACAATGTCAGAAACTTTGGTATGACATCTTCTATTTTTAAGAATCGGTTGCCAAGTTCTTCATTTTCAAAATTCAAATTACTAACTGTCTTTATTTGATTTTCAATATTTATTTGATTGCCTTTACTCAACATCATTAATGCATTGATAGTTATTGGTAATAACGACAAATATCTTTTATTAAAAGAAACAAAAAGTCGTGGATATTCCTTTATTAATAGTTCTAAGTTTACGTTCGATTCTTGCTCTCTTTTTAGATGATTTATAGTTCTATCGTCCAATAGAAATGGTAAGATCAGACAAGAACGAGCAATATCTAATTCTTCAACTTTATTCAGGACAGACAAAAAAATACAGCTTGCAATTGCTTCGTTATTGTATATATAATAGACTTCTTTCATTTTTTAAATTTATTTTCCCAATCAAAATGCCATCCAATTTCTAAATTGTCAGATAAAGCATAATAATGCCCATTACTGAATTCAATACCGAGTGTAGGGTAGCCAGAAATTGATAAATCTTGCCTACGTAAATGGTCAATTAATTGAAAACCTAAGGCTTTAATATCATTTTCCAAATCATCAATAGAAGAACCAGAAGCAATTTGCGATTCAATTTGTCTGTATTTCGCTCTAAATTCATTTTCCCAAATTTGAATGCTGTTTTTCTTAAACTCATCCATATCTGTCGGCAAAACAAAGTTTTCATCAACCCAATAGGAAAAATGATTTAATGCCTTTAGCATTTTAGTGGTATAATTTTTAATCAGATTTGAGCCACTTTGAAATTCTCCTAAATCAAGTAGTTGTTTGATGAAGTTTTGACTCTCTAAATCCTCAGGCAACAGTATTGGAAACTCTCTTTTTGGTAATGGCTTTGCTTCGAAAGCTATCTGAAAGCATTTTCCGAATTTATTTTTAAAATCATCATAACTAACTTCAAATTTTTTTCGGTCTTTTATATCCAAATATTTTGTTTCTTGCATATTTGAAAAAAGCTTTTCAAATATTGGTTCAACAAATTTATCTTGAAGGCATTTATCTAAAATTCTATTTTTGACCCTCAATATTATACCATCTACATTTGTTTCAATCGAGAGTTTTGGTAAAAATAACATTAACTTTCTCTTACCAAGAGAACCAACATTCTTAATGTATTTTTTTAATGTTTCATCTTGTGTTTTATTTGCTAATTCATTTATTGTATTCAATACTTTATCAACATCATTATCCGTTTTAAACTGAGTAAGAGAATTGATGAAATCATTGTTGTTTTCACTTTTATTGGTAACTAAAACGAATGAATGCTTATTGAGAAAATCCGTATTGGTTTTGTCTGATTTTATAAAATCACTCCAATTACTTAGTGTTTTCCATAAATCGGTATCTAACGTGGTTAAATTCTGTAAATTATCAATAGTATGTTTAGCTTGATATAAAATTGTCGTTCCATCTGCTTTATCAATATGAACATCATCTTTGACTTCAAAACCAATCTTCTGACCGTTGCTTAATTCAAGAGCTAAAAACATAAAATAATAGAATTGATAATCAAATCCTATTGCAATTGGACCAGCAGTGTGTTGGTCTAGTATTGATTTTGTTTCTGCCATATTTTCAAACTATTTATTCCTATTTAATCTCCTTGACGAAAGCTTTTTCCAAATACTATCCGCAAGTTTTATTTCTTTATCCGTAAAGCCATATCCGTCTTTCAGAATTTGCTTGTTGGTGATTTTTAAAATTTCGTCAATGCTTTTTTTCTCTCGCATCATTTTGTCAATAGTAGCAAGTAAATCTACGTTGTCAGTTTGATAGGGGAGCAGTATTTTTCCTGCTTCGCTTGGCATCAACTCCAAAACGCCTCCGCCATAACTACGACCAACTATTTCAGAAAAAGCCAAAGACAATGAATTGTAAAAACTGGCTATGAATGCGTTTTTGTCCGTGTCTTTTTTCATAAATACACGGTGCATTGTGTCGGTTGTATATGCGTTTGCTTCGTTTAGGATTAATCGAGGGTAAAGGTTATTTCTACGGATAAACAAAGCATCAGAAAGTTTGATGGAAGGAATCACAAACCAATCATCACGAATGCCTGTTTTATAGCCTTTATTTACACCCATTGATTCGCCCAAACGAATGTATGAGTTAGCTCCTTTGTGTCCGTTGATTTTCTCTTTGGCTGGAAATACCAATAAATGTGCTTTCGCTTTGGTTTGTCTATTAAGTTTCCAATCCTTTTCCGTGAAAATTACACTGTTGACTTGAACACTTCTGCCGACCATTGGTTTTGCGTATTCTTTCAGGTCGTAAGCTTCAACAACTGGCAAAGGAACGGTGAAGTAATCATTTGCACCTGTGGTAATACCTACTTCTACACTGGCATAATTACTAATTGTCGGAACTTTTCGTTTTTTGGTAATCTGTTCCAAAAAGTCAATCTCCTCTTGCTCTAAAAAGTAATAAGTCCATTTGTTTGATTTAAAATCAATCTTTTTGGAAGGACTTTTTAGGATGTTTACATCCAATTTTTCAAGGTCTGAAGCATCTCTCAATTCAAGGTGTTCAATCAAATGTGAATCACTTCCGTTTTTCTCACACAGCAACAAAACAACTTCTTGCTGAATGTCAGGGAAAACCAACTTTTTCAAAAGAAATGATATTGATTTTATTGTAGAAATGAGCCAAAAACTCACGGAGTTGTTGAGCATAAGAAACTTGCAACAATTCCGCAGGAATTACAAAACCAATCTTTCCTTTTTCTTTGAGCAACAGACTTGAACCAACCACAAAAGAAACCCAAGCATTAGTCAATTTTGAATATTTTAGTTTAGCACGATTGAAAACTTTGATGGCTTCATTTTGCTGTTCTTCCTGAAAATATTGATAGCGAATATAAGGCGGATTGCCAACTACCAAATCAAATCTCTGTGTGGTTTCGTTGCAATACAAATGAAAATCTGTATTGATTACATCCTTGTTATTGAGTTTTATTTTTTCAGCTTTTTCTGCTTCCACATCATCAAATTCAATGGCTGTTACTGATTTGAATTTGTGATTATTTTCTCTCAATTGTTCAAGGAAAACACCATCCCCACAACTTGGCTCTAAAATTTCATAATCAGAACTTCCATTGATGCCCCATTTCAAAATAAATGCAGCAATTGGTTCGGGTTAATTCCTGTCTATTATGCGTCAATATGGAAATCAGCTACCAAGCCATTTGGCAACTTTTCATCAAACCAATGCCAAATATCAAAACGATAAGTTCCTTTTTCCCAATAATAGAAATCAACTTCAATTTCATCATCTGAATTGGTTGGAATGTCACCAAATTCTTCCCACATTTTTTCTAGTTCAGCTATTTCCATTGTGAAAATCATTTTCTATAATTAGTAAAAATTTCATTAACTCTTCTTCTGTGGTTAAGAAAACTTCATATCTCTCAGAGCCAATACTTCCTTTCTTTTTCCCACCTGGACGAACTCTATCATCAACGATTTCCCCCAAAGAAATAACTTCATCAAGGTTGGTATTGATTACCAAAAAACATTTTTTACCTGTTTTTCCTGCGTATCCAATTATTGAAAAGGTTTGATTACCAAAAACAACTTTTATTTTACTTGCTTGTGCTTCAACAGAAATCTCTCCTAAAGTTTTTAAGTGTTCGTAAAATATCTTAAAAAGTCTTTTCGCTTCTTCCTTTCCATACAAAAATGCCTCTACATCTGCTAATTCTGGTCTGTTGTCAATAATATTCTTTATTTTTTGAAGTTTAGCGGCATTTTCTTTTTCAATCAAATCATCAGGGTCGTTATTTAGATAATCAATAAGTAAAAGTTGATTTTCAAACCATAAATACTTGATGAGTGTAATTTCTCCTTTGCTCTTTTTGGCTTTATCTACATCTGTTGGAGAGAATGTTTTGGCAATTAGAATTAATTCAATACTATCCTTTGAGATTTCATTGAATTTAGGTAATTCAACTTCATAAGTTTGCGTTGCTAATAAATAGATTTCAGCAAAATTATTTTCAACAAAATCCTTATAATCAGAAGCTTGGTGTCTTATGTTTTTGTCGGCATCTTTTTTTAGCTCAAAAATCACAAATTTCTTGTTTTTAGGATTGTAAGCCAAAATATCAATTCTGCCTGAACCACCTTTGCTTCGAACATTTCCATCTAAGGAAAATTCATTTTTTATAAAAGTAAAATGTGGAAAAAACTCCTTCCAATTTTCTGAAAGAAATCTATTTAACTCGGCTTCTGATTTATTAACCTGCTTTAAAAATTTCTTGTTATCTGTTGAATATAATTTTAACATATTTCATTTTCTTATTAATTATTATGCTGCTTTTGCGTTAGGGATTGAAGCGGAAATCCTTTTTGTCCCGCAGGGCAAAAAGATTGTAGTGGAAAGCCCGACCCGCAGGGGAACGCCCAAAACCCAAACTTCACTATCCAATTCATCTGTTTTCTTTGAACCGTATTTTGCAGCTTCTGGCTCTCTAACTTTCCAACTTTTCAGGCTTCTTACTTCCGCATATTGGAAAGTCTTTTGTGGCTTCTTATTCAGAATTAACAAACAAGTGTAGGTTGTTTTGTCTGTAAAAACCTGATTTGCACCAAATGAAACGATTGAATGCAGATATTCTTTTTCTGCGAGTAATTCACGAAGTTTTTTACCTGCTCCAACTTTTGTAAACTTACTGGGAACGATATATCCCAAAATTCCATCATCAGCCAACAAATTAATTCCTTGTTCAAGGAAAAGGAAGTATTTGTCAAACTGCTTGTACGCTGAATCGTAATTGGTTTTGTAAAGTGGTAATTCAAGCGGAGTAATGTTTTTCATATCCTCCGATTTCATATAAGGCGGATTGCCTACAATGACATCAAAGCGAAGTTTTGAAAAATCAAACGGATTCATAATTACTTGGTCTTTCTTATTCGTTACTTGCTTCGGGTTCAATAAACTGTTTCCAAAGAAATTTAAACTCTTTGTTTGAGTTGTCGTGGTAGCTAATGTAATTACTTTTAATGTCAAAGGAATTGTGCTGCTTGCTCCACTCCAAAAATTGCTCGTTTACTTTTCCTTTGTAATGCGTTACATTAGAAATGGCGAAGTTAATATTCCTATCTTCCAAAATTTCGAGGTAGTCCAAAAGCCGTTTTTCTGTTTCTTCGTTCCAAAGTTTGTTGTATTCGCTAAAAGTAATGAGATAGGGTGGGTCGAGATAAACAAAATCGTTTTCCTCAAATTCAATAATTTCAAAAAACGTTTCAAAATCTAAATTGTGAAACTTAATGTTTTTTTTCTGTGTTAGACGAAAATAGTCTTTAAGTGCTGCAAGCGTATTTTGGTTGAAATCAACATTGCCGACAGGCAAATTGTATTCGCCTTTTGAATTAAATCGAAGCATACGATTAAAGCCGTAAATCAATAACAAATAAAGTTGCAAAATACTTTTTTTATTACTCGAATTGTAGTTGGATTTTAGTTGGTTAAACCCTTGCTTATTGAATTTTGCGTAATATGTTTTTACCCATTTTTCTTTTAATTCTTGCGGAACAATGTCTTTGATATATGAATGGGATAAACCGTATTTTTCAATTATTTCAAAAACGTCATCAAAAAATGCCTTTGGATTTTTAGCTTGTTCAATCAAAAAGTTGTGAATATCAATAACATTGGAATCTATGTCATTCAATAAATATTCGTTGGCGTTTATGTTTAAAAAAACCGAACCACCGCCCGTAAATGGCTCAATAAAGCGGTTTACCGCTTTAGGGAAATATTTACTGATTTTGGGGTAGAGCTTATATTTATCCCCAACATAAAATAAAGGCGAACGATATGTTTTATTGTTTTTAGTCATATTTTTTTGTTAGGAATAAAAATTCTTTATGGTCGTTAAACTCTGTTTTGCCTGCATTAAAGTATTGGTGTGATTGCTCAAAAATTTTGGTTTTTCCAACTCCGTTTAAAATGTCAACTATTTCCTCGTATTCAATTTTGTTTTTTGATGATTTGCTTTTTGATTTGTAGGTGTTGTTGTATGAAACCGCTAAATATTTAACGTCCAAATTTCCAACTAAATCTTTAAAAGCATCTTTTGCTTTTACCGTACAATATTTGCTCATATTTTCGGGTTCTGGCTTTAATGCAACTCCGTGAAGTTTAGGTTTTTCCCACTTTACAAGATTTTCGTAAATATGATAAAAACGGCTGTATTGTCGCGAATTGTATGGGGGGTCAATATATGCAATGTCGCCTTTCAAACGCTTAACCAATTGGTTAGAATCTTCACGATAAATTTTTGCCCCCGCAAAATCTTCTGTTTGGATTAAGCGAAAATTTAAAGGTCGCTTTACAATTGGTTTTTTGATGTAAGCGTCAAAATGTCCAACGGTGTTAGCAAGTCGGTCGATTGTGTAGATTAACGAAGTTAAAAGTATTGCGTATTCCTTTTTGTTCAATTCGTTTTTTCGGCTTTCAATGTCCTCACGAATATGACCAATCAATTTTGAAACTTCTTTTTCGTAAAATTTACCACCAAAGTTTTTAGAAAAGTAATTTTCTTTTATTTTTTGTGGGTTTAAGGTATTGTATTCGTTTACAATGTCCACGATTTTTTTTGAATCCCATTTTGAGTTGTCAAAAAATGCTCTGTAGGCAATATTGTTTGAAAACAAAATATCGTTTAATACAACTTTTTTGTAGGTTTTCATTGCTTCTCTTGCCACAATTGCCGTTCCCGAAAAAATGTCAATAAACGTTTCGTTTCCTTCTGTTTCTTTATGGATAATTTCCATTATCCAATCGGTTAATTTAGCTTTATTACCAATGTAACGCCTGCTTTGTAGGTCAAATTTTTCAAGGTTTTCGTAGTCGTTGAAAAGTGCTAAACCGTATTTTATTTTTTGTTCGGCAAGATGAAAACCTTCCAATCCAAAATCTTCACTTTGTACTTCGTACAGAATTTTGTCGCTAATCAAATGCTTGATGAGTTCTTGTTCGCTGTAGTTGTAAAAAGTCGCTAAGTTTTGTACTTGCGGTTTGGTTGGAAGTCGTTTTCCTGTTTCAATTCGACTTAAAACAGTGTAGTTTATAGCTGTTTTGTCCGCAACTTCTTGAAGATGTAACCCTTGTGTTTCTCGAATTTCTTTTAGAGTGTCGCCAATAGAAATTAATGTGTCCAACATAATTTGCCAATTTTTGACAAATTTAGAAGTTTAAATTGATTTCCATCGAATTTGCCCTGATATTTTTTTCAACATTCCGTTTTTCGTGCGTAGGGAAGGGCAAGCTCTTTTGGTTTTTTGTGCGTTGGCTTTTGTGTTGGCAAAAACCAAATGTGCTTGACCGTGCGGCTGGCTTTTACAATGAGGCACAACTTATATATATGCACACCTTTGTGGTGGATATTCAGCCTATTTGGGTAGATATGTACACCTTTTGGTGTTATTTATTTCTTACAAATATAACTATTTATTTGAATTACAAATCATCAAATGGGCTTTTTATGTTTTGTATGTTTTTGGTACTTACATGGGTGTAAATTTCTGTTGTTTTGCTACTGTTGTGTCCCAGTAATTCTTGTATGTATCTTAAATCGGTACCCGATTCTAACAAATGTGTTGCATAGCTGTGACGTAACCAATGTAAGGTAACAGGTTTTTTTATCCGAGCTTTTATTAATGATTGTTTCAATACTTTTTGCAAACTTGTGCCAGAATACTGCTCATTTGCTTGCTGTCCTTCAAATAACCAAGTTTTAGGTCTATAACTTCTATAATAAATGCGTAACAATTCTATAATTTTATCGCTTATAGGTGTAATCCGGTCCTTTTTACCCTTACTTTGTCTAATAATTAACAATTTTCGTTTAGAATCAACATCGTTAGGCTTTAAATGAATTAACTCACTTCTTCTCAATCCACAAGCATAGATTAAACTTAACATTGCTTTGTGTTTTATGTTGGTTGGAGCATTCAAAATATTTTTAACATCTTCTTTGCTCAATACATTCGGCAAAAGTTTTTCTCGTCTAGGTCTATGTATTAAATCAACATCTATCTTGTAATTTTCAACTGTTTTAAAAAATAATTTTATAGCGTTAACAATTTGGTTTTGAAAAGATGCTGAATACTTTTTGGCTAAAATATACTCGTTGTTAAAACGAATAATATCAGCATTTGTAATTTGTTCGGCAGGTTTATCTGGATAGAATTTAAAAAATATCCGAATGGAATCAACATACGTTTTTATTGTGTTTTCGCTATATCTTTTAGATGCTAACCACAACTTAAATTCAGCTATTTTGTGTTGCGTAGCAATTAGTAATACAATTTCTTTTTTTAATAGCGAACTATCTATAATTGCCTTCGTTTCAAAAACAGTATGAATCAATTTTAAGTTTTCCTCACTATAAGGTAAATACCATGCTTTGTGTGTAAAACTAAACTTAGAACCTTGTATGCTTTTAGTAAGTTGTTTTAGTTCTTCATCCATAGGAAATCGAAGTAACAACACCATTTCTTTACGATGCTTAATTTGTTCTAAGATAATTTTCTTTTCTTTCACAATTTAAAAAAACCTCACGTTAACATTGGCTCATTTCCAAATTACTTGCTCAAAATTTTAAACTCTGTACGTCTGTTTTCTTGGTGAGCAGCTTCCTTTTCATCTTCAAACTTGAGTTTTGCAATTTCCGCATCGGTAATAACTAATCTCGATTCGCCATAACCTTTAGAAACTAATCGGTCTGTTGAAATACCATTTTTAATTAAATAATCCACACACGATTGAGCTCTTCTTTGCGATAAGTCTTCGTTATATTTGTCGCCACCTCTCGAATCGGTATGTGCCGAAAGCTCAATTTTAATAGTGGGATTCTCATTCAATAATTTCACTAATCTATCTAGCTCATTTTTAGAAGCATCACGCAACGTAGCTTTGTTGTAATCGTAAAAAATATTTTTCAAAACAATGATGTTTCCAATGTCAATTTTCTTGAGATCAATGTTTTTTTCTACTTCCTGATAGGCTGCGGTTGCAGGTATGTTAAAGTTTTCGGAATGGAATAAATAACCTTCTTTTCTCACAATTAGTCCATAATTTTTTCCCGAAGGCAAGGTAACCAAATACTTTCCGGTGCTTTCATTCGATTCGAAAGTTGCTAAGGAAATATTCGCTTCCACATCAATTAATTCAATGCTGGCTCCTAAAGGCAGTTTGGTTTTATCGTCTCTTATAATACCTTTTAAAATAGTAATGTTTTTACCTCCTTCTATGGTTTTTTCAACCACTTTTTCGCTTACAGGTTTAGCAATGGAAGCCAACAAATTATCTTCCGAACTGTTTTGCATAGGTTTTTCAGGTCCTAAAAAGGTAATTAAATAAATGTCTTTTTCTCCATAACCATCTGCTTTAAATGATGAATAATAACCTCTTCTTCCGCTTGAATTAATTACAAAAAACACATCATCATCAACCGTATTGATAGGATAACCAATGTTTTCGGGTTCATTCCATGTGCCGTTATCATTGAGCGTGGAAACAAAAATATCGTAGCCTCCCATGCTTTTATGTCCTTGAGAACTGAAATAAAGGGTTTTTCCATCTGGGTGAATGAGCACAGCTTCTTCATTATATTTAGTATTAATTTTCGAACCTAAATTGGTCGCTACGCCCCAGTCTTTTGTTTTTTCATCCCAATGGGTTACATATATATCGTGGTTTCCAAAACCACCCTCTTTGTTACTTACAAAGTACAAGGTTTTCCCATCGCTAGAATAACTAGCTGAAGATTCATGGTATTTAGTATTGATATTTTTATTTAACGCTTTAGGCTTTGACCATGTGTTTCCTACTAATTTACATTCGTAGAGGTCTCCATTTCCTTTGCTACCTAAATACATAATCATACTTTGGGCATCAGGAGCAACAGCAGTAGTAGCATCATGATCTTCAGTATTAATAGGAGAACCCATATTTTCAGGGGTAGTCCATTTTCCATTTACTTTTTTGGTAATAAAAATATCTTCATCATAGAAAGATGTACCAGCTGGTTGTTTGTCAGCACCAGTAGAGGTGTTTCTTCTGGAAGTAAACATCATTACCGACTCATCGGCATTAATAATAGCACCATATTCAGGGTATTTTGAATTAACAACTCCACCAAAATTATCGATAAAAACACGTTCGGGTTTTGCGACCAATTCTTTGGCTGTTTTACATTCTTCAATGCGTTTAACCACATCTTCCATTTCTAGTGGGCTTTTACTAGATAACGCAGCTTTGTATTTTTCAAATGCAGCAATGGCTTTATCAAAATTCATGGTTATATGATATGCTCGTCCTAAGTGATATTGAATGTCGTTTGCAACAGCCGGATTAAGTTGTAGTGCTTTTTCTAAATGTGGCACACTTTCTTCTTTATAAACGGAAGAAACTAAATAGCACCTTCCTAATTTATAATTCAATTCAGCATTGTTTGGATTGAATTTATTTGCTCTAGAAAAAAGAGGTAAGGCTTCTTTGTAATAACTTACTCTAATTTTATATTCATTATCGTTATCACTAAGGTAGGTCGATGGAATTACTTCAAAAAGCTTGTTCCCAGCATCTAAATTGTCTTTTGCTTCTTTAAAAGCATCTTTCTGCTCTTTAAATAATTTTTTATCAAATGGAGTGTCTGTTTGTGCTATACCGTTAAAAGTTAAAAGTATAAGGCTAAAAATTAAAAGTAATGTTATTTTTGTTTTACTCATGGGTTTAAATTTTAGATTATTGTATTACTCATTATTTCTTATTTGTCATTTGTAATTTGTCATTTTAATTCAATTTTAGTTAATCAGCATCCCCTCTTGAGAGGGGGTAGGGGTATGTTTTTTCAAATTCTTGAATATATCCCTCAATTGTTCTTAATACATTATCAATATCATTCATTACTTCATTATCATCAAACCGAATTACAGTTAACCCAAAAGAATTAAGTGTTTTTTCTTTTTCTTTGTCTTTTAAAATAACCTCTTCAAAGTTATGAGAATATCCATCTAATTCTATTACCAAATTTAATTCATTACAATAAAAATCCACAATAAAATTATCTATAGGTTTTTGTCTATGAAAATCATAACCAAAAAACTGTTTTCCTTTTAATTCCATCCATCCATAATTTAACTTCAGATTGGGTTGAGTTACTTCGCAACTTTCTTGCTACTATTTTTAATTTTGGATTGTATGGAATTATTTTTCTTGTCAATTTTATATATTTCACTTACACACCCCTGCCCCTGCTTCGACTATGCTCAGCACAGCGTCTCAAGAGGGGAAGCTAACACACATAGCCAATTCTTTATTTTTCAGGACTACTAATTTATTTAGTTACAAATTTGTTGAGCAAAGTTTTTACCGTTTTTCAAGCCTAATTCAGCGGCTTTTTTCCAATCTTCGCAGGCTTTGTCTTCTTGTCGGAGCATTTCATAAGCAATGCCTCTGTTTAGGTATGCAGCACCATAGTCTTTATCTAAACTAATGGCTTTGTTGCAATCTTCCACAGCTCCTTTATAGTCTTCTAATTTATATTTTGCCGAAGCTCGGTTGTTAAATGCGAAAGCGTATTTAGGGTTGAGCATAATGCATTCGTCAAAATCTTTTAAGGCACCTTTAAAATCACCTTTTTCAAGTTTTGCTAATCCTCTGTTGTTGTATGCAATGTGATAATCATCTTGCAGCAAAATGGCTTTGGAATAGCTTTTTATTGCCAACTCATATTCTTTGTTGGCTCTGTAAGCACTGCCTAAATTGTTGTGAGCAAAACTTAATTTTCCATCAATAATAATGGCTTTTTCATAATCTTTTATGGCACCTTTAATGTCATCCAATTTTTTCTTAGCACTTCCTCTGTCGTTAAAAGCATAAGCATAATCGGGTTTGTTTTTTATGGCATTATCAAATTGTGTGATGGCTTCTTTGTATTTTTCTTCTAAAAATAACAACATTCCGCTGTAATAGTAGGCTTCTGCATTTTTTGAATCAATTTCAACAGCCCTGACAAAATCTTTGTTTGCAGCTTCCGTATTTCCTAATTCATAGTAAGAACGTCCTCTCAAAAAATGAGCGTTATTAGAATCAGGATTTAGTTCTACTACTTTGTTGAAATCAACAATAGCTTCATTGTAGTTTTTTAATTGATACTTTACCGATCCTCTATTAAAGTAGGCTTTTTCGAATGAAGGCAAAAGTTCGATGGCTTGATTAAAGTCCTCAATAGCACCATTTAAGTTTTTTGCTTCAATTTTTTGCACTCCCGAATTGTAAAAATCCTGTGCTTTTCCTTCTACGATAGAAGATGTGTCTCCAACTACAACATCTTGTCCTAAAAGATTAGAAGATGTGTTGTAAACAATAAATATCCCAAAAAGAGATAAAAAGAAGATTGTATTTCTCATATTATTTTTTTTATTAAAATTAATTTTTAAAAGTATAAAATTAATAGAACTTTACAAAATGTTTTTTTAGTTTGGGGAAAGCTAATAAATTCGTTACTACTCAGCCGCTAAATTACTTGTCTAAAGACAATAAAAAACAAAAAATGCCACTGATTACACTAATTTTCACAGATTACATACACAGATTTGATTTTTCAAAGAAAAATCTGTGTGAATCTGCGTAATCAGTGGCAAAGAGAAAAAAATAAGCGGCTGAGTAGTAACATAAACTCTTTTTAGCCCATTGTCTTTTAACTTTCAACTTTATAATGAAAATAGCAACCAATCAATTAAGTAGCATAATTACATATTTCAAGAATGAACTTTCTGATTTTTATGATGTACATGAAATTAATAGTATGCTTTTTATTGTGTTGGAGCATTATTTTAAATTATCTAAAAGTGAACTTATTTTACAGCCAACTAAATTGTTTTCAGAATCGGATTTATTACTGATTATAAACACAGTTAAAGCACTTAAAACCTACAAACCTTTGGCTTATATTCTTGGTGAGTGGGAGTTTTTTGGGCTAACCTTAAAAGTTGATGAGTATGTGTTAATTCCAAGACCTGAAACAGAAGAGTTGGTGCAACTTATTAGTAATGAAAATCTTTTAGCAACTTCTGTTTTAGATATAGGGACAGGTTCTGGATGTATTGCATTAGCACTAAAAAAAAATTTACCTCAAACAAAAGTTGAGGCTTGGGATGTTTCTGAAAAAGCGTTAGCAATTGCAAAAACCAACGCAATTAAAAATAAGTTGGCTGTTGATTTTAAGCGTGTTGACATACTTAATGTTGATGTTTCGTTACCTAAAAAATTTGATGTGATTGTAAGTAATCCACCTTATATTCAACAAAAAGAAAAAGAATTAATGGATAAAAATGTACTCGATTTTGAACCGCATTTGGCATTGTTTGTTGAGAATGACAATCCATTGTTGTTTTATGATAAAATTGGCGATTTTGCAACGAAAAACTTAAAGTTAAATGGAAAACTCTATGTTGAAATTAATGAGGCTTTTGGAAATGAAGTTGTTCAATTATTAATGCAAAAAGGATTTCAACAAGTGAAAGTATATAAAGACATTAATGGAAAGGACAGAATAGTTCAGTGTGTTTTAAAATAAACGATATGGATTCTATTTTTCTAATTTATGGCATTAGAATTAATACAGACAGGAGCTATTTAGAGTTTGTCCATAATGTCCGATTTACTCATAAATATATTGTTTTTTAGATGTATTCGTGAGTTCGCTTCACTCAGTTCTTCGTTATTCTCGTTTTTTAAATCAGTCATTTACACAAGTAAACTCCTGAATTTAAAAAACTTCGAAACCTCGAACTCGAACATTACTCACAATATTAAATTGTTTTTAGTTGTGTTCGTGAGTTCGCTTCGCTCAGTTCTGAACCAAACTCTCGACTAAATGGACAAACACTATTTAGTCTTTAATAAGAAAACACCCTTTTTTAGTGTCTTTGATAAGAATTAAGCGAAGCGAATCACGATTACAAAAAAAACAATAGAAAATAATGAGTAAACTTCCAAAGACGAGGCTTTCGATATTTTTGATTCTAAGGAACTGACGAACGAAGCAAGGG
>JAHYJH010000204.1 GCA_019429185.1 Vicingaceae bacterium | reverse complement strand
GTGGATAGTTTGGAAAAACAAATAGCTGATTTTATCTGTTACTACAACAATATCTTAAGCAAGCCTATTAATTGGGCTTTTAACACTGTTAAATACCGACAGAAACTTGCAAGTTAATGCACTAGTGTTGTTGTAAAATGAGCCGTGTAGTCCATACCGTCTATTTGGTCGGGGAGGATGAATGTTTGATACAGCGATGCACTATTAAGGAATATACCTGAACCAAGGTTTGAATTATATGTAATACTTAATTGATTGTTATTCCATGTGTTTGTTGTTAAATCATAAGTAGCCAATCGGTTGTTTGTTGCAAAATAAAGTTTACCGTCTTTTCCTAATTCTATCATTGATTGTTGAAAATCTTGCCCTTGGCTTATTGGAATATTAGCAACAGGCGATGGTGAAGTACTTACGCCTATAACATATTCTTCAATTGGAGCCGGAAAAGTTGGTGTAGTGCTGTGTGTGATAAATAATTTACTGCCATCAGGCGAAAATTCTAATCCTCTCAAAAACACTTGTGGATCGTTATAAAAAAAAGTAGTAAATGGGGTTATTGGCAAGCCTGTTGTTGAACTAAAATCAGCATACGCAAAACCATATTCGGTAGTAAAAGGCTTTTGAGAAGTAATGGTAGCAAGGCGATAATCTCCATTGGGCAACTCTATCAATTCCATTTCGCCTCTTAGTTGTGAAGAGCCAAAGTTGGGTAAAGAAATTATGTCTATAAATGTAAAACCTGTTGCATCTAATTTTAAAATGATAACACGACCAACTGAGTACATGTATAAAAACCGTTCATTGTTGCTATTTAGTTTCGTTGCAGAAAAGGTAGTATGCCCATTAGCTAAAGTCATACTTTCCCATTGACCACCTGTAATACCTGTTAAAAAAAAGTTAATAGGAGTAGGAGCCCCTACACAACCTATGTCATTTACATCACAAAACATTTTCCAATTTTGTAAACTGTTATTACTTAAATCAAGTAACGAAAAATAAGGATTAGAACTGGTTGATAAAGGTTTTGTGATACCTTCTATTGCGTAAATAATGTAATATCGCGAACAATTTCCTGGGTCGGGCATAATGGTTATTTCTGTACCTTGATCGCCAGCCAACACTCCTATGTGAAAGCCGTCTTTATCATATACTACTCCATCTACTATGAAAAATAAAATATTTCCACTCGCATCTTGCATTATGTTGTGACTAAACTGGGAAGGTAGTGCTGAATAATCAAAACCAGGTATGCCTAATCCTCCTGGCGTTCCAGGGGCGGGGAGGGGCTGATAACTAAACGTAGTTAAGTCATAAGAATAAGGAGGTAAACTTATTACATTATTTTGGGCATTTAGCCCTGTGAATACTGTTGATACAATAGCAAACACGATGAAGATAATTTTTTTCATAATATATAGTTTTAAAGTTAATATGCAACAAAAGTAAAACAGTATTTTCAAACATCTATCTTAAAAACCAAACTAATATATGAATGGTCGGTTCTAATATATATTCGGTCGGTTTTTACCTATGAACGGTTAAAAAAGACTGTCTTTTTTAGCTGTTTTGGAAATTGATTAAAATAATTAAGTTTAATTTTGATAAAAATCTTGTTCAAATATAAAAGAACTATTTTAATAGCAATTGGTATATTTGTGCAAATTTTATAACTAAAAAGAGAAATTTTACACTATGAGTATAGGAAAGAAAATAAAACAATTACGAGAATTACGTAATTTTACACAAACTTATGTAGCAAAAGAGTTAAGTATGAGCCTAAGTGGGTATTCAAAAATTGAGCGTGATGAAACAGATGTTACCATTAACAGATTGAATAGCATTGCAAAAGTATTAGAAACAGATGTTGCCACTATTTTAAGCTTTGATTCTAAACAAATTTTTAATCAATATAACAACCAAGCGGCTACGGCTAATGGCGTGGTGCAAAACCAACAAATCATAGCTGATCAAAGTGTTAAAGATTTTTTTTCTAAAATGACAGATGACATTGCTGTATTAAAAAACGAAATTAATTCATTAAAGGAAAGAAAATGAATTCATTTAAGATATATAGTATTTTAATATTTATTCTTATTAATAAAATAATTTATGCCCAATTACTATTCTATCAAGATGTTTTTTATGGAGGATCAACTGGTGGAGGTTTTTCTACAGGACTAGGTACAGGTTCAGGAATAATAAATCTTTATATAGAACCGAATAGTACAATTAAAAAAGCTTTTTTAATTTGTCAAAGATTTCAAAATCCGCCCCCAGCTCAAATAACAATTAATGGATTACCTTATATTATAAATAACAACAGTGAGGTTAGTTCTTATAGTATATTAAATTCAGGCCATACTGATAGAAGTGGTGTTCACGTATTAGATATAACAACAGATATAAATCCGAACCAAAGTAATTACAATATTACAATACCACCTCAAACAGGCAATCCTGAAAAAGCATTTAATTCTATTTATTTACTAATTTTGTATGAAAACATTTTTTTACCTAAAACAAGTATAAATCTTATTGTTAAGTTTCACAAGGTTGTTCCTTAAAGTCTTGTTTACTATTACTCTTCAAAAGTAGTATTTTTTCTTTAAACACTGCTGGCTTTTCCTTAAAAATTTTAGGTTCGAGTTCAAACCACTTT
>JAHYJH010000060.1 GCA_019429185.1 Vicingaceae bacterium | reverse complement strand
GCAGATTACATACACAGATTTGATTTTTCTTTGAAAAATCTGTGAAAAACCACGAACGTAGCATCAACACAATATTAAAAAATAAACAAGTTGTTGATAAATCTGTGTGAATATACGTAATCAGTGGTAAAGAAAAAAATAAGCGGCTGAGTAGTAACCGATTTTTAAAGTCATTTGGTAGGTATAGAGAAATGAGTATTAAATCTTTTTGTAAATGAAATTATTACTTAATTATAATTTTTATACATTTGGAATTATAAATTTATAGATATGAAAAAATATACACACCAATTCCTATTGAAATTATCTGTTGTAATGCTGTTTTTAGGTGTAACAACTAATGCTTTTACTCAAAATAAAGAAGTAGCTGTTGAGCTTGATAAAAAATTAAATCAATACTCTAAATATACAGAAGTTCCTGATAAAGGAGTTTTAGTTATTTATCCAACTATAAAAAAAACAGTTAGTTTTACAGTTATTTTTTTTGATGAAAATTTACAGAAAAAATGGGAAATTTCAGAATTAAAATTATCAAATAGCAAATTCAATAAATATTATTACGAATATGATCGTAATTCATATAGTTGCATAGTTACTCCAACTGGAAAATATGCCTATCTAACTAGTCTTATTGAGGATATTGTTTATAGAATCGATATTGAAACTGGAAAATTGGAAACTATTCCCTTAACAATAAAAATTAATAGAATTAGATTTGGAAATCCGTCTAACCTATACACGGTTAATTTTAATGTAGATGATAACTATTACTATTACAGCGAGATAACTAACGAATCAAGCACTCGTAAGCTTAACACCATATCAATAAATAGAATTAATCATAACGAAAACAAATTTGAGAGTTTTTCTTTTGAGTTTACACCACCAAATGGAGATGATAAACCAAAATGGGCAGGAGGAGAAAGTAATAGAATATTACAAAAATGGGAACTTTTCTTTATAAAAGATAATAAAATATTTTTAAAAGATAATTTTCCCCATGAAGGTGAAAATAAAATAGGGTACAGAAAAATGGCAGTTTATAGTATTGACGGAAAAATTTTATCTGAAGCAAATTTTCAAATGGGTCATAGAGTAAGTCAAGAGTTTAAAAATTATTCAGGGGTAATATCCTACAATTCTAGAAATAAAGATAAAATTTACACCTTTGCTTTAGTTAAAGATGAACCTGCTACAATTGAATACAAGTGCTACGATTTGAATTTAAAATTAGTGTGGGAAAAAAGTTTTGTACTTAAACCAGATGAGAAATTTAAAAAATCTGATGTTTTTGTTGATGTTTTTCATAATTATGACAACACGTTAACACTCTATACTTCAAATGGATCTATGTATATTGATAGTGAAGGAAATAAACCAAACTTTAAACCTTTATGTATCGATACTGAATTTTTTATATATATAAATTGTTATGCGTATGAAAAAGTTGAAAAATTGATGAAACCTAATTTTATAATAAACGACCTTAAAAAATATCGAGCTACTCATAGAGCATTTGAAATTCAATTTTTTAAAATAAAAGATAAATTTATTTATACATTTACAACTTATCAATTTGGAGGAACTTATTACAGATTAGCTTCATTTCCGATTAAATAATACTAAAAATGATGAATAGAAAGTATAGTATTTTTTTAATTTGCACTGTTCTGCTTTTTAATTCTTGTAAGAAAGAAGAACGGTTTATACCAACAATTAAGGTTTCTGTAATAGAAACAGGATTGGATGAGCAATTTACAGCAATGTCTTTTGCAAACCCAAATTTTGGAATAATTACCACATCTAAAGGAAAAGTTTTAAAAACAACCAACCAAGGAGCTTCATGGAATATTACTAGTGTAGATCCTGCTGAATCAGAATTTTTTCAGACATTAGCAACACCAAGTGATAAATCTATTTATATTATTGGTGAAAACATGGGTTTTATACGGTCTCTTGATGGTGGCAATACGTATTCATCAGGAATCCCTTTTTATAATTTTAAGAGTATGAGTTTTATAAATGATTCTGTTGGTTTTGGTGGCTCATCCAGTTCTATCTATAAGACAACTGATAGAGGTAGTACATTTACGTTGGTTAGTGCATCAAGTTTAAATAGTCTTTTTGGTGATGCAACCATAAAATTTTTAAATGACACTTTAGGTTTTGCAAGTGGAATGGATTATGTTTATAGAACTACAGATGGAGGACTAACTTTTGATAAAAAGACTTATTTTTTAGCTGTTAGAACTATGAAATTTATATCTTCAACAACAGGCTATGCATTAGGGAATATTAGTGGTAATACAGGTTTGTTTAAAACTACTAATGCTGGAGAAACTTGGCAGCATATTTATGGTAGCTCAAATAGTGAAGGGGAAGATTACTCTATTTTTGATTTTGATATTAATGGAAATGTAATTTGTGGTGTTGGCTATTATTCAATAATGATTTCAAAAGATGGAGGGAACAATTTTACAAATCATTTTAATCAGGAAGGAGAGACTGTTTTTGTAGAGTTTAAAAAAGTAAGACATGTTGGTAATAATAAATTCATAGCATTTGACTCAAATATTTTAAATTCATTTACTCCGAAAGGGAAAATATATACCATAGAAATCCCATAACATAAATAGATGAAACACTGGAAAATTATAATTTATTTTGCGGCAATAATCACCATTATTATCGCAAATTCTACGTACGTTTTTTCACAAACTGCTGATATTGGGTTTGGAGCAATTCGTTATAGCCAAAAAGGAATGTTAATTTCAACTTACGATCCTGGTTCTGAAACAGGAAATGTAAATGAACAGAGTAAAATTAATGAAGCAGAGGCTATTCCATCTTTAATTTTCAGTTACTATTATCCATTTTATAAACCTACAGATTATCTATCTGTTGGAGGTTTATCTGGTTTAAGTTTTTATACATTTTATAATAAAAAAGATGACCCAACAAATCTTAGTGGTCAAACTATAGGAACAGGAAGTTCATCTGGGTTTTATGTTGGCTATCAAATTCCATTATATGCCTCTGTTAGACTGTTTAATAGTTCTAATAAAGATAATCTTGAAGGATTTGGTGGTGGTTTAGGAATAGGTTATGTAGCTCATGGTTTTACCATAGACAATGAAAAAGGATTTATGTTTTCACCTTCTTTTTTAGCAGAAATACGTTTTAATAAAGTAGGTTTAAAGTTTGAAACACTTTTTAATAAATTTACTTCCGTATATAAATCTGATACAGGCGATATCCCAAGATTAGAAACCAGTTTTTTTCAAATTCATTTATTCTTAATAATTGATTAAACTATATGTTTAACTTTAAACTTAGTATGTTTTCAGGAATCCCTAACTACTAACACCTAATTCCTACATTACCTGTCTTTCATCACCAAACGGGCAGTATTTCTACTTTTTTGTTCTACTAAAATTTTCTTGTTTTCGGTAACTCTTTTAAGTGTGGCATCATCATAATGACGAATAGTTACCAATTCTAAATTTTCGTTATACAACACCTGATATTCTTTTTGTAATTCTTCGATAAATTGATACGTTGTAAATGGATTGAAATCAATACAAATAGAAAAACTTATAGCTGAATTTTGCATCATATTTACGGTAATTTTATGTGCAGAAAGTTTACTAAAAATT
Organism: Vicingaceae bacterium; assembly: GCA_019429185.1. GTDB lineage: Bacteria > Bacteroidota > Bacteroidia > Flavobacteriales_E > Vicingaceae > BRH-c54. The sequence goes on along the minus strand of JAHYJH010000060.1, from coordinate 16,652 downwards.
TCACTTAAATTATCTTCCACAATAAAAGAATAGTCTTTTGCTGAAATAGAAATTAACACTTGATTCATCTTGAAAATAAAAGAAGGTATGCGTGCATCTTCTTTTGTATTTTCATCTATTCGTGTTCCTTGTTCTGTTGGATTTAAAAAGGATTTTACCAACAAAGGAATTTTTTTATTTTGAAGTGGTTTTATCGTTTTTGGATGAATTACGGTTGCTCCATAATAAGCCAACTCCACCGCTTCATGATAAGAAATATGATTTAATTGTTGTGTATCATCAAACCATTTTGGATCGGCATTTAACATCCCTGGTACATCTTTCCATATTGTAACACTTTCTGCATTTAAGCAATAGGCTAAAATGGCTGCTGTAAAATCAGAGCCTTCTCTACCAATGGTTGTTGTAAAATTTTCTGAACTCGAACCTATAAATCCTTGCGTAACAATGTACGTTGAAGTGCTCAATGTCTTGTTTTTCGTAAATAGTTCAAGAGCAAGTTGTTCGGTTAATTTCCAGTTAATATTGGCATTTCTATACGAATTATCTGTCTGAATCACTTCTCTGATATCTAACCATTGATTTTTAATGTTCACTTCGTTGAGATAAGCACTAATAATTTTTGTAGAAAGCAACTCTCCAACCGAAACAATTTGATCGTAAACATAATCATAAGAGCGAACAGGTTCTTCTTCAATTTCCCATTCAATTTCTACAAACGTATTGTGAATGTCTTGAAAAATTTGGTGTTTTTCGTTGTCGAACAATTCATTGATTATGCTGTAATGAAATGCTTTAATTTCTTCTAAAATCGCTTCAACTCCCTCTTTTTTAAAATAATAGGCATTTACTAATTTTTCTAACGCATTGGTTGTTTTTCCCATGGCAGAAATGACAATAATTAACTTGTCATCAAATTGTTGAATCACCTTTCCTACATTTTTTACTGCATTTGCATCTTTAACAGAAGCTCCACCAAATTTGAATATTTTCATTTTTTTTAATAATTCTCTTTAAAACTGTTTAATAACGAGTTCCACCTCTTCCCATGTTTGAGGTACCAATTTGGCACCTCAAAGATTCGTATTCTTCTTTGGTTAATTCAAACATAAAATGCTTGGAAAAATATCAAAATTACGCCTTACTGCTCGTTTTAATGCTTTTGTTTCAACTGCATAAAGTTATGCTAAATCACTATCAATCATTACTTTTACCACTCTATCTTCATAAATCTTACTTAAAATTATTTCTTGTGGTATTTGTTATTTCTTTGTTCATTATTGTTTTTTAATTTTTAAATTACAGATTATAGCTTATACTACATTGTTACATTGGTAAATTTTCACATTATTACATTGTATCAAAACCTAATTTTTCCATTTATCCATTCGTCATCCAATTCTGCATGGAATTTTTTATAAAAATTAATGGCTGGTTCATTCCAATCGAGCACTTGCCAATTCATCAGTTTGGCATCCATTTTTTTTGCTTCGCTAATAGTTGCTTCAAACAATAGTTTGCCTATTCCTTGTTTTTTAAAGGCTTCTTTCACTACCAAATCTTCCAAATACAAACATCTTCCTTTCCAGGTTGAGTAGCGAATGTAATAAAAAGACATTCCAACAATTTCATTGTTTTTTTCTGCTAAAATTATCCAAAATAATGGATTTTCTCCAAAACCATCATGTTCTAATTCTTCTAACGTAATGGTTACCTCTTGTGGTTGTTTTTCAAAAAAAGCGAGTTCTTTTATAAGTGCTAAAACTTCGGGTAAGTCTTTTTTTGTAGCTTTTCTAATTGTAATTTCCATAAAACAAAAGTAGTAAAACTGAGTTAATTCAGCAGAATTTCATTTCTTTGTAAAAGAAAAAAATATACTATGAGCAATTTTACCACACTTAACGAATTTATTTTAGACAGGCAAAACGATTTTCCTTTTGCTTCAGGCGAATTAACCCGATTATTAAACGATATAGGTGTTGCTTCAAAAATAGTGAATAAAGAAGTGCGAAGAGCCGGTTTAGGAAACATTTTAGGCAAGGCAGGAAACAATAACATTCAAGGGGAAGAGCAGCAAAAATTAGATGTATATGCCAACAATGAGTTTATCAATGTATTCAAATATGGAGGCGAAGTTTGTGGAATAGCATCGGAAGAAAATGATGATTTTTTACCTTTTGAGCATCCCAATTCGAGAGATGGAAAATATGTGGTTGCTTTTGATCCATTAGATGGCTCTTCCAATATTGATGTAAATGTTTCTATAGGTACTATTTTCTCTATTTACAGGAGAATTTCTACAGAAGGAGCTGCTCATTTAGATGATTTTTTACAACCAGGAACAAAGCAAGTTGCTGCTGGTTATGTTATTTATGGTTCTTCTACCATGTTGGTTTATACCACAGGAAAAGGTGTGAATGGATTTACACTCGAACCTAGCATTGGTGAATTTTGTCTTTCTCATCCCAATATTAAAATGCCAGAAGATGGTCGTTTGTATTCTTTTAATGAAGGAAACTATAACACTTTCTCAAAAGGACTTCAAAAATATTGCGATTGGGTAAAAGAAGAAGATCCAACTACAGGTCGTCCCTACTCATGCCGATATATAGCTTCCATGGTTGCTGATATTCACAGAAATTTAATTAAAGGTGGTGTTTTTTGTTATCCGGCAACAGCAGGTTCTCCCAAGGGAAAATTACGTTTAATTTACGAATGTAATCCTATGGCTTTTATTGTAGAACAAGCTGGTGGTATTGCCACAACTGGACATGAAAGAATCTTAGACATAAAACCTTCACAACTTCATCAACGTATTCCTGCATTGATGGGATCTAAAAACATGGTTAACAAAGTATTGGAAATGATAGAACAACATGAGAAAGTGCAGATTTAACAATGTAACAATGTAACAATGTAACAATTTGGGAATTTGGGAATTTGAAAATGTGCCAAAAATTGAAAATCGATACTTTGAATATTGAGAACTGAAGACTGTGAACTGATAAACCTTGAACTTAAAAACCATCATACTATTTCTACTTCTACTTCCTTCACTGCTGCTCGGTCAGGTTGTAGAGGAAAAAATACAAATAGATACTAATTTTATTACCTATAAAGTAATTTACAAAGACACGTTAGTAAAAGGTGTTTTTAGTAAACGAGTTGCTGTTTTTGCTGACGACACTTCAACTATTGCCATAGAGAAAAATTATTCCTATGGACTTCAAGTTGGATTTTATAAGGTATATTATCCTACAGGAAAATTAATGATTGCAAGCATCTATGGCTATAATATGAAAAATGGAGATTGGACGTATTATAATGAAAATGGTGTTATTTTGATTAAAGGAATTTATAAAGATGACATTAAACATGGTTATTGGGCTTATCGGTTTTTGAAATGCTATGGAAGATATAAAAAAGGTAAAAAAGTGGGGAACTGGAAGTGTCGAAACACAGATGGAGGAAAATACATTACAAAATACCCTTCTATGTATTTTTCTGGTATTACTGATTTATTTAAAACCAATAAAAACAACACTAAAGAAGCTAATCTTCCTATTGAAAAACAACCAATTAATAATGAAGTCACACAAAATCAGGATAGTATTACCGAAGCAAAAATTGATACATTCTACTTGAGTGCGATTACTTATTTAGCGAGAAACTACTATATCAGAAATCGAATTAAAATTCAATTCACAGAAAAGAAAAAAGAAAGGAAAGCGTACGATAAATATTTTGACTATTCAAAAGATTTATTTTTATTTGATATTGCTCCTATCACAGTTCCAACAGGGTTAGCTCCATTTTTAACCGAAAAAGAACCTCTAAAAAGTTCCAAAATTGATTCTATATTAACTTTAAATCCAGCGAAATATAGGCAAGCTTTTTCTGAAACTGAATTTAAACCCAATAATTCTTTACAAAATTATTCTACAAAGCCATCCTCAACTATGATTCTTTATTTTTCTGAAGTAATTGATAACATGGTTAGAGTTGATATTGTTGAACATAAGCCTAGCGAAAATGATAAAGAAAAAAACTACGAAGAAATTTATCGTAATCCTTCTGCAAGAAAATATGCTATTTTGATTCATTTCAATAATTTAAAAGATGTAGAATCGGTCGAATACCAACAACAAAAAGTAAACTAATTATGAAGTATTTTTTAAAAAAATTATTTCAACCATTAATCAATTTAGGAATGATTTTACTATTTCCTAGATTTAAAAATAAAAATTACTATACGCTTTCTAATTTATTAAAAGGGATACGTCAGAAATTGGTTGGCGTTAATAAATCTGTTCCTTGGCCTGTTCATTTCACATCTCTTGTTAAAGCTCCTGAAAAAATTCAACCAGGAACTAAAGCACCTGGAAGTGCAATTGGTTGTTATATAGACGGAAGAAACGGAATAATAATAGAAGAAAATGTATGGATAGGTCCAAGAGTTTCTATTATTAGTCAAAACCACGATAATGATAATTATTTTCACTATCTTGATGAAAATCCAATAAAAATTAGGAAAAACTCATTATTGGCAGCTAACTGTGTTGTTCTGCCTGGAGTTGAATTAGGAGAACATACTATTGTTGCCGCTGGAGCTGTTGTTACTAAATCTTTTGCTGAAGGAAATCAAATATTAGCTGGGAATCCTGCTAAAGTGATTAAGAAATTAGGAGTGTATAAAGACTAATTTTTTACAGTAAATATTTCCCAAAATATTCAAAACTCATTTATTACTCCCCTAAAATTTCTTTTGCTTTATTAACTGGGATTAATTCGTCTCCATGAAATGAAATTACAAAGGCACCTGTTATTCCTTTATTTACTATTTCATTTTTAAAAGCTTCTACTTCTGCATACGTTTTAAAATTACCTACCGAATAGCGTGTTAATCCATTTTCTATTTGAGTTTGTTCTACTCCTTTTAGCGTCATAAACTTAGTAAGAACTTCTGTTGGTAATTGATTTTTATATGAACCTATTTGAACTTTATAAGATATTTTGTTCTTATCATAGGTTTTTTCTTTCTGTTTAATGTTACTCTCATTTGCAGAAGTTATAACTCCAGCCTCTTTTAATGTAATTCGTTTTCCATCTTTGTAAGCCACAATAAATGCGTCTTTCACTCCATAAGTAATGGCTAAATTTATTTTTTGTTTGGCAGCTTCTTCAACAGTTTTATAAGCACTAGGATATAAATATTTATATAAACCATCATCAGCTTTTAATTCAATAATATCTTTTAGATTATTATAACTTCCTTTGGGCAATCGTTTTGAAAAGGCTCCTAATTGTACTCTAAAAATTAATCCTTGAGAATTAATTGGAGAAGTATTCACATCATCTACATTCATGTTATTTGCTTCATCACCTACAGAAACGAATTTTCCATTATCATCTTCTTCAACAACAATTGCCGCATCAAATCCCTCTTTAGTTAACATCATTTTTCGTTGAACAGCCTCTGGCAAATCAGTATAATCTCCCACTGTAATCACAGTTAAACCATCTTCATAAGAGTTAATTTCCACATCAGATATGCCTAAAAATTTATCTACTAAAGCAGCATCAATAGCTTCTGTGAAAGCACCAATTTGAACTTTATATGTTTTAGGTTTAGCTTTAGATTTTTCACCAACTGTTATTGTTCTGTTTTCAACTTCTCCAAAAGCTCCGGTAGAATCCATATAGTGTAGGTAGGCATCTTCTATCATTTCATCAGTTAATTCAACACCAGTTGGAGAAACAATAGCATCTTTTCTTGATTCAACTTCGTCATCTTTATAATCTGGCACAAAATCTCCATCACTATCTAAAGGACAACCTTTTTCATCTACTTTAACCCCAGAAGGCGTCCATGGACATTCATCCAAGAAATCAATTACTCCATCTCCATCTTCATCATCCATATCATAGGCTAAATAATCAATAGGAGCTTCAAAATCTTTAATTTGCTCGGATTTGTCATGATTTTGAAAATTATAACTTATTGCAAAAGAACTCATCAAGAATTTATCATTTCCTTTATTTCCTGACTGGTTGCCTATTCTATCTCCTTGACTGTCTTTAACAACGCCATCAATTAAATCAGTAAATGTGAAGTGCATTGTTAAACCTAAGGTAAAATCTATGTTTTTTGTTGCGTGCATCACAACACCGGCACCAAATGGAATTGCAAAAGTTCTTTCAGGATATTTGCCTAATCCATCGAAGTTAGATTCTCTAATGTCTGTTTCATAAACATAATCACGTTGTATCACAATTGCACTTGATGCATTTGGATCATCTTGAGGTAAGTTTCTGATAGAACCATCAGACCAATAATTATATCGATTCCCAAATTCATCGAACAAATCGGTTTTGGAAAGAAATTCAACAGATTCTATTCCTAATGAGATAAAAGGACTAATGATTCTTTTTTCGGGTAAAAAGTTCCCAAAATCATACATCAATGCAAAGCCACCAGTTGTTAATTTCGACTCGAAATTTAAGTTTCTATTTTGAGAACGCTCATTAGCACTTACTCTTCCAAAAAGTACATAAAATTTAGCAGTTAAATAGGAATTTATGCGTTGTTTAATATGAAGGTCGTAAGCTATATTGCTGATGAATGGAGTTCCTCTGCGAGCATCCAAAACATCTCCATAAAACTTAAAATTACCAACTCCTAAGCCTATTGTGGGAGAAAAAAGGTTGGTTGGTGTACTTATCGTTTTAGATGATGATGTTGAATCTCCAATCGTTTCAGTACTTTGTGAAAAAGCAGAAAACGCATAAACTAAAGTTAAGATGATAGTACTAATATATTTTCTCATGATTGAAAAACTGCATTTACTCTACGAAAATAGAAAAATAAAGATACAAATCAAGAAAAATAATGAATTATTATTTTAGCCATTTTTGGTTAGAGACCATTAGTGCTTCTTGAACGGTGATTCGATTCCCTTTATTATAAGCAGTAACGAAAGCTGTTTTCACATTATTTCGAACCGCATTTCTTTTGTTTCTTGCTGATTTATACTCATTGAAAGAACCTGTTGTAAGTTTTGTCCAACCTTCATGATTTTCTAAATTAATATTTTCTTTTAGATTAAATTTCTTTTTAAATTTATCTACAACAATATTTTCTCTAAATGCTCCCACCTGAACTTTATAAGTTATTCCTGTTTCTGGGGCAGGTGTTGTTGTAATAGGCGTTTTGTTTTCTTCTTTTTTCTTATTGGTATTATCACTATTTTTAGCATTTTCATTAGCTACTTTTTCTTGCAATGAAGTTTCTTCTATTTCCTCAGTAGTTGTGTTTTCAGCGATTTCGTTGTTAAAGTCAACATTAAAAGAGGATGAATTAATAGTGTATTTCTTTGTTTCTTCTCCTTCTAAATATGAAAATATACCAGAAATAGTTTTGCTTCCATTTGCAGAAGTTGTTTCAATAAAATAAGAGGCAGTAAAATTATCTTGAGTAGGAATTGCTAACCACAATAGTTTAACCTCACCATTTTCAAAAGAGAAAATTCCTCCTTGTGATTTATCTTGTAATCCAGTAAATTCTGCTGGAATAGTCTCTATTAATTTAGCAAAACCATCTACATTTTGTTTAGAAATAGCTAAAGAAACTTTAAATTTATTCTCACTAATTTTATCAATTGTCCTCTCTACTGATAACGTAGCAATTTCAGTTTTTGGTGTTAATGTAGGTTCTTCTGTTTCTGTTTCTGTTTCATTTACTATTTGAGGTAATTCCTCACCACTTGAAACTGAAAAATTAGCTGTTGGAATATCTATGTTTTGCTTCTCATTATCTGATAAATAAGAGAATTTTCCATCTAAAGAGTAATTTCCTGCATCTTGAGAAACATTTTTTAATTTATATGAAATTGTAAACTCATTATCTTGCGGAAGTGACATCCAAATGTATTTAACAATTTGATCTTTAAAAGAAAATGTTGCTCCTCTGTTCTCAATGGGTTCAACAATAAAACCTAATGGAATTGTTTGTTTGAGCATAGCAAATCCAGCCACATCTCCTTTGGTGATGGTAAATGAAACGGTAACTTCTCCATTTGGAGCAATTGTGCTTGGTAGCGTTTGTTTAACTGTAACATCTGATGAAAAAAACAGTTGATAAAAGAAAATACTAATAATGTTTATTAAAATAAAAAACTGTTTTATCATAATTTATAAGTTTACTGTTCGAAATAAAAGTCTATTAATTCATTCAAATCTTTAGCGGTTAGGTTATTTTCTCCTTCAAAAAATTGATCAATTGCATTAGTAATTTCTTTTGCTGAAAGGTAATTATCTTTATCCATATCTAAAGGAACAAATTTTGATGGTAGTTTTGAAGATGTGAGTTTGGTATTATTACTTTCTTCATACATACGTTGAATCTCTTGCATTTCTTCATCATTCAAATCATCTGCAGTAAATGATTTATATACTACTTCCACAGAATCTTTCATGGCATGCTGTGTAGCAATCATTTCATCTGTTAATGTAATACCATCTTTGTTTACTAGTGTTCCTTTAGGAGTGTTGGGTTCTTTGTCTAAATAATCAGGAACACCATCTTCATCTGTATCAATAGGGCAGCCTGTTTTATCTACACTAACTCCTTTTGGAGTTAAGGGACATAAATCATTAATATCTGCTACTCCATCTTCATCAGAGTCTTCTTTGTCTAAAATAGAAAAATCAAAATCTTTATACTTATCTGTAGATTCTGATTTTCCTGCAAAATTATATTGAAGTCCAAAAGATGTTTGGAATAATTTATCATTTCCTCCCGCTTGAATACCATCTAAATCATCAGAAAACGCAAGGATATATGCAAGTGTAGCTCTTGCGTGTAGATTTGGAGAAAGTTTAAATTTAAGACCGAAACGCAAAGGAACTGTGAAAGTAGTGGTTGCCAAACCAGACACACTATCTTTTAAATTAGATTCATAAGTAAAATCTCTAGTTAAAATAGTAGATGCTGTATCAGCTCCTGGTGTTAACTCAGGAATGTCTCGTAATGTACCATCGCTCCAATGATTATAAAATTTTCCGTTTTTATCATATAAATCACTTTTAGGATCGAAGGATAGATATCCAAAACCAACTGAGAAAAATGGTGAAAAAACAGATTCTTTATGAATTATTTTACCATTATCAAAATCAAACAACAAATTCACATCTAAATGCATAATACTTGATTCAAAGTTTGAAAAAACATTATCGTCTAATTGGCTTTTGGAAATTTTACCAAAAGTTCCGTTGGCAGATATCCCAATAAAACTACCTATTTTCTTTTCTAAATAGACACCATAAACTGGTCGCCAATAAGTAAAAACAGTTGAACCATTCGAGCCTTCAATATCGCCCAAATAGGACATTGTGCCAAAATTAGCTCCAATTGAAGGTATGTATTTAAGTCCGCTACCTTTTTCTTTCTCAGATTGAGCAAAGGTTGATTGCACGATAAAAAGTGCAGAAATAACTGATAATAAAGCGTATTTTTTTATCATAATTTTTAATTTATTGCGTTTCAAACAATAAAAATAAAACAAAAAATTGATATTCCTAATTTTTTTTTCAGTTATTAACAATATTGATAACTAAATCATGACAAACATAGCGTAATATTGATTTGGATTTTATGTGAAAATCAAACTATTATAAACCGAGAATTGTTAATAACCTTTAAAAATTTGGTTTTAACAAGTAATCATTATAAAAATCAGAAATACATTTAACAGCTTCGTCTGCAGTATCGACTATATTAATTAAATCTAAATCTTCGGGACTGATATTGGCTTCTTCGCCAAGCATAGTTTCCTTTACCCAATCCATTAATCCTTGCCAATAACTTTTTCCTACTAAAATTATGGGGAATCTTCCAATTTTTTGAGTTTGTATAAGTGTGATGGCTTCAAAAAGTTCATCAAGCGTACCAAAACCGCCAGGCAATACTATAAATCCTTGTGAGTATTTCACAAACATTACTTTTCGCACAAAGAAATAATCAAAAGTCATTAATTTATCTGGATCAATAAAATCATTATGAGATTGTTCAAATGGCAAATCAATATTAAGTCCTACTGATTTTCCTTCTGCTTCAAAAGCACCTTTGTTTCCTGCTTCCATAATTCCTGGACCGCCACCAGTAATTACTCCATAACCTGCTTTTGCTAATTTAGAAGCTATTTCATCTGCTATTTTGTAATATTTATTATCAGGTTTTGTTCGAGCTGAACCAAAAATGGTTACACAAGGTCCGATTTTGGCTAATTTTTCAAAACCATCTACCAACTCAGCCATCATCTTAAAAATTGCCCAAGAATCATTTGCTTTTATTTCGTTCCAATCTTTGTTAATGTCGTTCATATTTTAATAATTAATAATTGATAAATTTTATTTTTTACTTTTCTTCACTTTTTCTTTTGTAAATAAGTCTGCCGTATATTTCTCATACAAATCAAATAAAAATTCCATACGGTTGGTTTCACTCGTAAATGGTTGTGGTCTGTATGCCAAATCAACTGCCTTATCAAGTTCGTTGTGCGTTTTAATTAATATAGGAGGCATTAATAATGGGTGATATAAATCAGATAGAGAGCTTTTTGAGAATTCTGTTCTTGCATCTAAAACCCTTTGTGCCGCTGTTTCAATAGTTTTGATTTGTTTTTCGGTTGGGTTTTCTGGAAATGGGAAGTTATTGTAAACAATATCTTTTGAATATCTGTATCGACTTTCCAACCGTCCGCAAACCAATTCAACCCAAGCCATATGCATTATGGACATTAAAATTCCAAAATGATATAATGTTCCATTTGGAATCGTATGACAGCTATTATTTGCTATATCGTCTTTACCGAAAAAACCTAATGGAATATATTTTCGATTTTCAGAAGTAGTGCTTGGAATTAAAATATAAGTATTAGGTTGATTTTTATCACGGAATAAAGTTGGTGTTGTGGCAAATTTTTGTGTTGAAGGAGCTACACTGTCTAAACGAAATTTTTTAACTAAGTCGGCTCTCTTCAAAATTTCAGGCATTTGCTTTAGTTCATAGGGTTCTGCACCAACAAGCCATAGACACCACCTTTTTTTTCCATTTAAAAATTCAAAGGCTGAAATTAAAGGCTTAATAAATTTTTCTGCATTAGGTTCTTTTAAAATAAATTCGTTTTTATCTTCATCAGAAAATAACAAATGTCCTCCATCTAAAGGCATATTGCCAAAACTCATTTCAGGCACGTTGCAAATTGGTTTTCTACGTTTTTCAATTAAAACATTCTTTGCATCAACCAAATAGGGATTAATGTTTTTTGCTTTTATCTCGTGAGCTTCGCCTTTTATATCTTCATAATCAAAAATACGTTTGTTCGGTTCATCAAAATTAGCAAAGCCAATTATTACACAATAAACGGCTGCATTGCCTTTTGCTTCGTTGCTCCATTTAAACGTGCGATGTGCAAAATGTATGTTAATGTTATATTTATGTAGCATTTGCTCCCACAAAATAGCCGTTTGTTCGCCTTGCACAATAGAGTTGGTAGAAACAAATGCAACTTTTGTAGTTGTGCCTTGAATATATTTTGCAGCTTTTATGTACCATGCCGTTACATAATCTAAAACACCCGTACCTTTGCTATTATCAAACACTTTAACAACAGCATCACGTTGTTGTTGGTTCATCATTTTTGAACCGATGAATGGAGGATTGCCTAAAATGTAATTGTAATTAATTTTACTTGCCTTTTTACTGTTAGGAAAAGGTTGGTTTTCATCAATTAAAGTAGCTGATTTTGTAATTACGTTTATCGTTCCATAATTTTCAATTGGCTCACTTACTACTTTATAATTTAGTTCATCTGCATATACAGAAACTTTATTTTTGTGTTTTAGTGTTTCCCAATCTATTTCTAAAGCGTCTCCATTTATTATCGTTGCTGCTTTATTAAGCGGAAGTCGCACAAAATATTGTCCAAACTCACTACTTACTAACATATTCATTTGGTGGTCAATAAGCCACATTGCTACTTCAGCAATTCGAGCAGGAAATTCTTCGTACTCAATGCCATAAAATTGATCAATATCTATTTTAGCAATTTGACTAATATTAATTTGAGCCTCTGCAGCTACCTCTTTTCTTATTTTATTATGTTTATAAAGAATTTGTTTAATAACTTCTAGTTCCAACAAGCGTAATTCTCGATAAGTAATGACTAAGAAATTTCCACACCCACAAGCTGGATCCAAAAACTTTAAGGTAGCTAATTCATCATGGAATTTGATTAACTCATCTTTTTTATCTTTATTTTTTTTAAATTTTTCCCAAAGTTTATCTAAAAAAAGCGGTTTAATTAATTTTAAAATGTTGGTTTCGCTCGTGTAATGTGCTCCTAAATTTCTGCGTTCTTTTGGGTTCATCACACTTTGAAACATAGATCCAAAAATGGCGGGTGAAATTTTGCTCCAATCAATGTAGCAACAATCAAGTAAGGCTTGCCGCATTTTAGCATCGAAACTTGCCATAGGTAAATTTTCTTCAAACAATTTTCCATTTACATACGGAAAATCAGCAAGTTGTTCATCTAAATTTTTAAACCGATTTTCTTTTGCAGTATTTAATACTTGAAACAATTCTTGCAATTTTGCGGCAAGGTCGCTTCCATCTTCAGCAGTTCGTTGTTCTATATAATCTTGAAATTGTTGTTTACTAAAAATAGTGGTATCTTCGGCAAACAATAAAAATAACACTCTAACCAAATAAACTTCTAACGAGTGCCCTGTATAACCAATTTCTTTTAATCTATCATGAAGTTTACCCATTAACTCCGCTGCTTTTATGTTTGCAGGATCTTGCTCTTTGTAAATTTTCTTTTGGTAGCCTATCAAAGAACCAAAATGTTGCACGTTTTTCACAAAATCATTGAGTTTAAACTCAATTGTTTTTGATTCCTCAAGGTCGTGAAGCCTAAAGTTTTCGAAATCTGAAACAAGAATAAATTTTGGTAATTCGTGCTGCTTTAGTCCATAAGTATAGTCGGTTGCTTGTGAGAAAGCTTTATCAAGGTTCTTTCCTCTACTTTTCATTTCAACTAAAATGGTTCCTTTCCAAAGCAAATCTATGTAACCATCTTTTTCATCTAATTTTTTAACTCTATGTTCAAAAGTAGCAACTCTTTTTCTGCTTATACCAAACACATTAAAAAACTCAACTAAAAATGGTTTTGCATCAGCTTCTTCGCTCGAAGTTTCTGCCCATTCTTTTGAGAATTTTAATGCTCTATCTTTTATTTCGTTCCAACTTAATGCCATAGTTAATTTATCAAGTTGATAAAGTAATTTTTAATTTTCACATTTATACGTTTTTTTTCCGCAGCTATTCGCAGATTTTTCTAAGATACTAATTACTAACTCCTAATTCCTAACCCCTAACTACTTATGTTTTATTCCTTACCCCTAACTCCTCTTTCAAATACATTGCAGTAAAACTCTTTTTATTTTTAATTATTTCTTCGGGTGTTCCATAAGCTACTATTTGTCCTCCACCTGACCCTCCTTCGGGACCGATATCTATAATATAATCAGCCACTTTTATAATGTCTAAATTATGTTCAATAATTAAAACCGTGTTACCTGCTTCTACTAATTTATTAACAACTTCCATCAACACTTTTATATCTTCAAAATGCAGCCCTGTAGAGGGTTCATCCATAATATAAAATGTTTTTCCAGTCTGTTTTTTTGATAACTCTGTAGCTAATTTAACCCGTTGAGCTTCTCCGCCCGATAAGGTTGTGGAGGCTTGTCCTAAATTAATATATCCCAAACCCACATCTTCTAATGTTTTTATACGTTGTAAAATTGCGGGGTGGTTTTCAAAAAACTGAACGGCTTGGTGTATGTTCATGTTCAATACATCACTAATTGATTTTCCTTTGTAACGAACTTCTAATGTTTCTCTGTTATAGCGTTTTCCATTACACGCATCGCAATGCACATACACATCGGGCAAAAAATTCATTTCTATGGTTTTAACTCCTGCTCCTTGGCACGATTCGCACCTTCCTCCTTTCACATTAAAAGAAAACCTACCTGGTTTATACCCTCTAATTTTTGCATCGGGTAAATTGCTATATAACAAACGAATATCCGTAAAAACGCCTGTATAGGTTGATGGGTTTGACCTTGGTGTTCTTCCTATGGGAGATTGGCTTACATCTATCACTTTATCAATGTGTTCCAACCCTTTTATTGTGTTGTAAGGCATCGGTTTTTTAACCGATTTATAGATAAATTGATTTAAAATAGGATAGAGTGTTTCGTTGATTAAGGTTGACTTCCCACTGCCCGAAACACCTGTAACGCAAATTAATTTTCCCAGCGGAATTTTTAAATTAACATGTTGGAGGTTGTTGCCCGAAGCTCCTTTTAATTCAATAAAATTTCCGTTTCCTTTTCTTCTTTTTTTTGGGATTTCTATTTGTAATTTATTGTTTAAAAATTTTGCTGTTGTTGTATTTTGCTGTAAAAATTGCGTTGGAGGAGCTGCCGAAACAATGTTTCCGCCATTAATTCCTGCTTTCGGACCTATATCTATAATATAATCGGAAGCAAGCATAATTTCTTTATCGTGTTCAACCACAATAATAGAATTTCCTAAGTCCCTCAATTCTTTTAGAGAAGTAATTAATCGGGCATTATCTCGCTGGTGCAAGCCTATGCTTGGCTCATCTAAAATATACAACACATTAACCAATTGTGAGCCAATTTGCGTTGCCAACCGAATACGTTGGGCTTCTCCTCCCGAAAGTGAACCTGCATTTCTATTGAGCGAAAGATAAGTTAAGCCAACATCTAATAAAAATTTTAGTCGTTTGTTTATTTCTTTTAAAATTTCTTCGGCTATGATGTGCTGCTGTGCCGAAATAGTTGTTTTTTTTTGAGCTAAACTTGTTGTCCAATCATACAACGAAACTAAATCCATGTTTGAGATGTCGGCAATATTTTTATCATCAATTTTAAAATAATGAGCTTGTTGTTTTAATCGGCTTCCGTTGCAAGTGGAGCAAGTTACCTTATTCATAAAACTTTCTGCCCAGCGTTCCATCGTTGCCGAGTTGCTATCTTCTCGCTGACGCAGAATAATATTAATAATTCCTTCAAATTCAAACGTGTAATCGTTAGAAATACCATCCATTTGTTGGGTGTAGGTAATTTTTTCTGGCGAACCATTCAGCAACACATCAATAGCATGGTCTGAAATGTTTTTTAGCGGTGTGTTAATTGTAAAATCAAATTTTTTACCAATAGCTTCAATTTGTTTAAACGTCCAATTATTTTTATATTCGCCCAACGGAATTATGCCTCCTTTTTTTATGGTTGAATTTGCATTTGGGATAATTTTTTTAATGTCGATTTCCGAAACCACTCCAATTCCGTTGCATTTGCTGCACGCTCCATAAGGCGAGTTAAACGAAAACAAATTAGGTTCAGGGTCGTCATAAGCTATGCCTGTGGTTGGACACATTAGCTTTTTACTAAGTAATGTTATTTTTGGTGTTGAATTTTCAGTAGCAAATTCGCAAAGCATGATGGTATCTCCCCCCATTTTAAGAGCAGTTTCAACAGAGTTGGTAATTCTTGTTTTATCTTTTTCGTTCACTTTGAGTTGATCAACAACCAATTCAATGTCGTGAATTTTATATCGATCGAGCTGTAAATTTGGGGTTATTTCAACAATTTCTCCATCAATTCGGGCTTTTAAAAAACCTTGTTTTAAAAATTGTGAAAACAATTCTTTGTAATGCCCCTTTCTGCCTCTAACAATGGGTGCCAATAAAAATACTTTTTGGTTGGTGTATTTTTCAAAAATTAGCGCAACAATTTGTTGCGTTGTGAATTTTACCATTAGCTCACCTGTGTTGTAGGAATAAGCATTAGCAACTCGGGCAAACAATAGCCTGAAAAAATCATAGACTTCGGTAATTGTTCCAACGGTGGAACGAGGATTTTTACTTATGGTTTTTTGTTCGATGGCAATAACAGGACTT
Organism: Vicingaceae bacterium; assembly: GCA_019429185.1. GTDB lineage: Bacteria > Bacteroidota > Bacteroidia > Flavobacteriales_E > Vicingaceae > BRH-c54. The sequence goes on along the minus strand of JAHYJH010000060.1, from coordinate 594 downwards.
AATCCGTTTATTTTATCAACATCAGGGCGTTCCATTGTGCCTAAAAACTGACGAGCATACGCTGAGAAAGTTTCTAAATACCTGCGTTGTCCTTCGGCATAAATGGTATCGAAAGCAAGTGATGATTTTCCGCTGCCACTCACGCCTGTTATAACAACTAGTTGGTTGCGAGGAATGGTTAAAGATATGTTTTTTAAATTGTGAGAACGAGCTCCTATTATTTCTATAACGTCTTGATTTTCTTTCATTATACTGTTAAATTTAGCAAGGTTGTGCTAAAAGTGATGGTATTAAAAACCATTTCCCCGACCACCGCTACAAAAGTAAATAAAATGCACTAAAGTTTAATAACTAGTCTTTGGCAATGATACGGAGGCAGGTTGGTCTGCAATCCATGGTATCGGGTAGGTGGTAAACGGGAAAGGTTTTAAGCATTTTCTGTTTCTTCTTCTTTCCACAATATTTTATTTAACCCAAGTTGCAGGTCATAAGTTAAAAAAATGTTAAATTCAGTCAAAAAAGACCTTTAAAAAACTGATTTAATCCTATTAATCTTAAATATCCCAATAAAATAAGGGTTTAAGTTTTAGAATT
>JAHYJH010000059.1 GCA_019429185.1 Vicingaceae bacterium | reverse complement strand
TTCTTTGAAAAATCTGTGAAAAACCACGAACGTAGCATCAACACAATATTAAAAAATAAACAAGTTGTTGATAAATCTGTGTGAATATACGTAATCAGTGGCAAAGAGAAAAAAAATAAGCGGCTGATTAGTAGCAGATTAAATTAATCTAAAGTTTCATCGGGGCTTCTTGTCCCGAGGTTTCCGCTTTATATCTCCAAAGGAGAGGTCGAAACTCAATAGTAGTTTTAGGAGAGGCAAAAACCCTTTTAGCAATTTTGTTGAAAGGGTTTTTTGTTGCGTATTTTTAATCCAAATAATATCCAACTAGTTTCATTAATACCATTGCAGCAAGTTAACCCGCTTATTTATAACAAAACAGCGTGTATGTTATGAATGTGTGATAGAAGTCCCGAAACATTAATCTGCCTCAGGCGGATTAATGTTTCGGGACCTCAAACACTACAATAACCCATTTTTGGGGCCATTGAAAATGTTCAAAAGTGGTGTTATTGTAGGTCGTTAGAAAAATTCGTGAACCGAGTTTACGAACTCAACGAAGTTAATTTTTCGGGTTAAGGTTGATTTTTTAGAACATTTTTCAGATTTCCACATATTTAATTTTTATTTCTCATTTGTACTCGTTAACTTTGGGCGAAACTCAAATGAAAAAGAAATGTTAAAACCAAAAATAGAAAAAGCACTTAACACTCAAATTAAAATTGAAGCAGAATCTTCACAGGCATATTTAGCAATGGCTTCTTGGGCAGAAACAGAAGGTTTGGGTGGAGCTGCACAATTTCTTTATCAACATGCCGATGAAGAACGTATTCATATGTTAAAAATGGTTCAATATGTAAACGAACGAGGAGGAAAAGCTGTTATTCCTGCACTAAAACAACCTAAACTTTCTTATAAATCGCTTACCGATTTGTTCCAAACTTTATTAGATCATGAATTGGTTGTTTCCAACGAAATAAATAATGTTGTAGAAGTTTGTTTGGCTGAAAAAGATTATACAACACACAATTTTATGCAATGGTATGTTGCTGAACAAATAGAAGAAGAAGCATTGGGTCGCACAATTATGGATAAATTAAGACTCATAGGATCAGATAAGGGCGGATTATATTTATTTGACCGAGATATACAAACCCTTACTATTACTGCATTAAATACACCAAAGCAATAAGTTATCAACATTAAACAAGCTTGTGTTAATAAAAGAGTTCCTTATTATTCGTCATTCTTAATACATCTTATTAAATTTACTCCGAAAAAAATATTTTCAATAACCTATTTTTTATATTCGTAATGAGAATTAATTTTTATATAATAACCATTCTTTTCTTTCTGTTTACGTTAACCTCCTACGGTCAGAAAAAGAAAAGAGCTGTTACCAATTCTTCAACTGAAGTTACTAAAAAAAGAGATGCCTTTGAAGGTAAATCTAAAAAAGGACCAAATGTTGAGTCCGATAATGGAGCTGGAAACTCTAAGTCAAAAGTTAAACAATATAAACATTCAGTTTCTAAAAAGAATGTAAAACGAAAAGACATGAAAGATCAAGCTGAATTTTCGTCTAAAAAGACCAGGTACAAAACAGGAAGTAAAAAACAAAAAGGAGATTCTCCAACAAAAAAATCGAGATCAGGAAGAAAATCAGCTAAAAATGGGAAATAATTATTTCATGTATTTACCTTCTGTAATCCTTGTCAATGGAGAACAATCAACTATTATTTATTAAATTAAGGATTACAATTAATGGTGAATAAATTTACACTTTCTTTATTTATATTATTTTTATTGATTTTCTTTTCATGTAAATCAAGTGGTGATCCTTTATTTACAAGTAGCTCTAAAAAAGGTCCCAATGTTGAGGTAGATAATGGTGGCGGTGGAGCTAAAGGAAAAAACTATTTGCACTCAACAGGTAAAAAGAAAATTAAAGGTAAAAAAGGTTCAGTTTTTTCTTCTACTAAGTCGAGATATGGAAAAATTGTAAATGTAAAATCCAATTCTAAAGATGCTAAAAAAGGAGAAGCAAGTGGTGGCAGAAAGTCTGGTAAAGGCAGAAAAAAACAATAAGCACCTCTCTAATTTTATTTCATAGCAAATAGATTTCTGCTCTCAATACCAATAGAATATAATTTTTTTATCGTGTTTCGATTTATTATTCTAATAAAACTTAAATATCCGTTACGTTTTCATTAAAAAAATTATATTTGCATTTAATCTAAAATTATTTTTGGCTTAAAAGTCGCCTTAATTCAAATTTTTTAGTGAAAAAAACAAGCATCATATTAATCGTATTATTCATACTTGGCTCAAGCTTTAGCCAACGAATTTCTGTGGATACAAATGCGAAACTAAAGGCTGTTTTTATTTATAACTTCACTAAATATATTGAGTGGCCAAAAACTTACCAAGAAGGTTATTTTGTGTTAGGCGTTGTTGGAGAAACCCCTCTTTTTTCGGAACTAACAAAAATGGCTCAAACAAAAAAAATTGGTAACCAATCAATTTTAGTAAAAAAATTCAGTGAAATTTCAGACATAGACAAGTGCCACCTTCTTTATGTTACCGATGATAAGAGCAATGATATAAATGCTATTCTCAAAAAAACAAAATCCACAAGCACATTGATTGTTACCGAACAAGAAGGTTTAGTAGATAAAGGAGCTGGAATCAATTTTGTGATTAGAGAAAACAAGCAAAAATTTGAGATGAATAAAAGAAATATTGAAATACAAAAATTAAAAGTTAGTTCAAATTTAGAAGCATTGGCAGTTACAGTTAAATAAATAATGAAATTATTAATTTACATATCAATTCTACTTTTGTCGGTTATTACAACTGCAAATGCACAATTTGTTAAAAATAATAATTTATCGAAAGTGGAATTCTATGTTCAAAAAAATGAATTAGATTCTGCTAAAAAATACATAGATATTGCATCAAAAGAAAGCCAATTTATAAATGACACCAAAACTTGGTTTTACAAATCAATGATTTATAAAGAGTTGTATAAATTAAAAGAAAAAGAACTTTTAATTTCACCATTACGAGATGAAACAACAACATCGCTTCAACAACTTTTACTAGTTGACACTAATAAAACCTATCAATCTCAAACGGAAAGTTTAATTAAATACATTAGTTCAACCTACTATAATGATGCAGCAAGGGCTTTAACTGTTCCTGATATAGAAGTTGCAAAAGTTAATTTTAAATTCTATCATACGCTTATATCCTTATCTGGTATGGATAAAAAAGTAATTCAAGAAAATATAATACAATTTAAATTTGCTTTAGCCACAGCTATTGGTGTAATTGATGAAGAAACAGCATTAGATTCTACACAAAAAGAAACCTTAAAAAATATATATACTGAAATTCTTGCTATTGATGAACAAAATGCAGCAGCAAATTATAATTTATCATTACTCTATTACAATGAAGGTGTTGATTTAGCAAATAATATCGATTATGATTCTGATTTTGATGAATTACTTGAGGTGCAAGACAAAATAGCATCCTTATTCTCGAATGCGTTACCTTATATGCTAAAAGTATATCAATTAGATTATAAAAAGGAAGACGTATTAGAAGGGTTAAAAAGTATTTATAGAGGGTTAAATGATGAGGAAAAATCCGCTTATTATGAAAATGAGCTAAAATCAATCAAAAAATAGTGTGTACTTTTAAACATAAATTAAAAGCCACAACACAGTAACTTTATTATTATGTCTTTCAAATTTAGTATAGGTAAGCGAATAGGAACTGGCTTTGGTGTGTTAATTTTTTTAGTTATTTCTGTTTTTTTTGTTACCTACCAAACATTAGATAAAAGCATTAAAATAAATGATGAAATTACTACTGTTAACAATCCTTCATTAACAGCCTTAGAAGAACTAAAATTTTTAGCAGTTCGTTCTAAAATGCTTATTTTTAATTGGGTTTACTCTCAATCCAATACCAACCAACCGGATAAAATAAAATTAGTTCGATTAATAGAATTAGAATATCCTGCAACAAAATTGAAAATTTCTAAGTTGGCTGGTTCTTGGAATGAAAAAGACCTTAAAAAAATTAAAGCTTTATTTGAAGAAATAGATGTTTTGTTTGAAATGCACCAAGAAGTAATGTCTTATTTGCCAGATTTTGAAAGTTATGAAGAAGCCACCAATCAGTTTCTTGCAAACTCTATGATAGGTGATGACGGAGATATCTATATTAAAACCAATGAAATTATTTTTCATTTAGATGAACTAATAAACATTCATAAGTTTCAAACGGATTATGCAACAAAAAAAATGCAATCCTCATTTAATTTTTTAAAAACATTAGCTAAATATTTAGGTTTAGCACTTATTATTGGAGGACTTTTAATTGCTTTCTACACTACAAAATCTATTGTTACCCCTATCAATAATCTAAAACATATTTTATTAAAACTTAGTAAAGGTATTTTTCCTGAAAAAGCCATACAAGCAAGAAATGATGAAATAGGAGAAATGACTATTGCACTTAACCGATTAGTTGCGGGGTTAAAAAGCACAAAAGATTTTGCAAATGCAGTAGGTTCAGGAAAATACAATACCGATTACGAACCACTTAGTGATAAAGATGCGTTGGGAATTGCACTTTTAAAAATGCGTGAAGATTTAGAAGAAAATGAACGTGTGCTGGAAGAAAAAGTAGTTGAACGAACAAAAGAAGTTGTAAAACAAAAAGATGAAATAGAAAAGCAAAATGAAAAAATCAGTGAACTTTATAAAGAAGTTACGGATAGTATTAAATACGCCAAACGCTTACAAGAAGCTATTTTGCCACCCGATGAACTTGTTAAAAAAGCATTACCAACAAGTTTCATTCTTTATAAACCGAAAGATATTGTTTCGGGTGATTTTTATTGGGTAGAACAAAAAAACAATAAAACTTATTTTGCAGCAGTCGATTGTACTGGACACGGTGTCCCTGGTGCATTCATGAGTATTTTAGGAAACAATGCGTTGAATGAAGCATTGCGAAAATTTGATACTCCAGCAGAAATATTAGACGATTTAAATAAAGGAATAAGTGAAAAATTGCACAACAACGCACTTGGCTCAACCACCAAAGACGGCATGGACTTAGCTCTTTGTTGCTATGATGCCTCTAAAAAAGAATTGCAATATGCGGGTGCATTTAATCCGCTTTATACCATTCGGGATAATGAAATAACCCAGTTAAAAGCCGATAAATTTGCTATCGGAACCTACTTTGAAAACCCTAATCAAAAATATACGAACCATATTCTTCATTTACAAAAAAACGACATGGTTTATATCTTCTCTGATGGTTATGCTGACCAATTTGGCGGGCCAAAAGGTAAAAAATTAATGTATAAACAATTTAGGGATTATTTACTAAACATCCATTTAGAAACAATTTTTAGTCAAAAAGAATTGTTAAACAACAACATTGAAAAATGGAAAGGTTCGCTTGAACAAGTGGACGACATTCTTGTAATTGGTATGCACGTGTGATTTTTTTCTAATATACCGAAACCTCCGCCTGAGGTGGATAAAAGTAGGGTAATGACTGTTTCAAAAACGAGAATAACGTGGTACTTGGTATTAATATTCTTCTGCAAAAGCAATTACATGCCCATCTGCATCAGCAATATAACCGACTTTATTGCCCCAATCTCTTGGTTGTAATGGACTAATCAATTTTGCACCAAGCTGTATTCCTCTTTCCATATATTCTTTAGCATTTTTTACTTTTAAATATAACTCGCAACGTGGTATTCCATTGCCTGTGTTCGGATGAGGAGTATTATTCCCCAAAATCTTAGCAATTCCGTTTTCGGGCATCAAACCTAATTTAGCTGTTTTTGAAAGTTGAAACTCAGTCATTCCCGGCACATGCAATACTGGTTTTAGGCTTAATAATTCCTCATAAAAATACTTGCTTTTTTCTTGGTCGGCAACGTAAAGAATAAATTCTATTTGCATTGTTGTAGAAATTTAATTTTAAACCAAATGTAACTTATTTAAACATCTATTGCAAATAAATGAGTTTGTTGAAAACAAAAACTAATACTACTCACTCGGCACAGCCGAGCGAGTGAGAAAATTGAAAAACACACCTCTGATGTTGTATTCTCGCTGCTATCGCAACTTCGAACAACATCTGCTCCTCTCATCCCGATAACTATCGGGAGGAGAAAAGTGCTACTAATAAACAGATTGCTTCTGCTCCTACCACACATACCTAAAACAAAGCATCGCAATGACGTTGAATATGGGCTTTGTGCGTTGGTAAAGTCCCCCTTCGGGGGATTAGGGGGCTACCAACACCCTAATTCCTTCCGAATGAGAAGTAAACTCAGGTGCATACATACATTGTATGCTGGTTACTCCGTTAGAAAAATCTCCGCTCATATTTACTCTCAAAGGATATTCAAACACGTAAGTTCCTTTGGGTAAATAATCAAAAAAGAAGTTGGTAGCAGCATCTTTGGTGCTTTCATAATAACCCAACCCATCCTGATAACGGTAGCCGGAAAAAACATTAATAGGCTCAAAACCTGCTGCACGCATATCTTTCATGTGTACATATTCCATGTTTCTGTCCACACGCAATTCTATACGCACTTTAATTTTATCACCGGGTTTTAATGCAGTACCTTCTTTAATCAGTTCAATTACAGGTCCTGCATCGGTGTTACGTTGCACAAACAGTTTTTTACTCAATTTTAAAGGCGTTTCGTGTGTGGTAATTTTATCTAATTGTTCAAAATATTGCCAATACATTGCTCCCCAAGCTACGCCTTCATCTTTTTTAGTAACGGTAATGTTGCCCATTTCGGGTTTAATTTCCGTTTTGCTCCACGAAGTTTTAAAGTAGCCTGTTCCAGCTTCTACTTTCACATCGTCCATTTTTTTAGGATCAATAATCGTGTTACCTACTTTTATTTCCACCAATTCATCACTTGCCAACAAATCAGTTCCTCTTAGCAATAAAGCGTAACAAGCTTCAGTAGTAGCTTTGGTAGTTCGCCAATCTTGCGTTTGTTTTTGTTTTAACAACCAAATTTTCATAGCTTCAACACTTTGGGCATCGTTAGTTACTTCATCAAAAGCTTCTATCAATAAGGCTTGTACTTCAATAGGAGCCTGATACCAATAATAACCGCTAATGTTATCTTTCCAATACATACCCAACTCATCGTGCAAAATGGCATTTTCTTTTAATGAAGCAATAATTTTTTGCTCCGTGTGGATGCCTGTTTTCGGCTGACCATTTCTGTATAAAGCTAATGCTATCATTCCTTGCATATAGCGACTTTTAGTTAACCAAAAATCATTGGCTTGCTTCATATAAAAATCGTATGCTTCTTTATTGCGAGAGCTGATTTCTACATCAGACAAGAAATAACTTCTGGCATACAAATACTGAATAATTTCATAATTCAAATGGTCTTTTGTTAAATCTAAATTGTGTTTTTTTAGCCATTCGTAATCTTCTCTAGCACGGTTATCTAAATACAACACCGCTTTTTTAACCATGTTCCAGGTTTTATAATCTTCACGAATGTTTTTCACTCCTAAATGGTCTAAATGTCCCATTCCTGTTACAATATGTTGTGTGATGTATCTGCTTTCGGGCATGCCTTTAAACCATGTCCAACCGCCATTAGAAACTTGCAATTGTTGCAATTTCATTTCTGCTCTACCCAACTCATTACTCATTCTGTTTAAATCGAATAGTAATCCTACACGTTTTTTACGTTCACTCTCGTTTTGAGCATTCAATACCCAAGGTGTTTCTTCTAACAGTAATGCTTTTAACTCCTGATTTTTCTCCAAATTAGATAAAAATGCTTCGGGCGAACTGTTTTTCCAGCTTTCGAATACGTTTTTAATTTTAGGATTGGAGTTCGCAATGTGTGTAGCAATAGAATTCGCATAGAAACGACTAAATGTTTGCTCGGCACATTCATACGGATATTCCATTAAGTAAGGCAATGCTTGTATGGCGTACCAAGCTGGATTAGAAGTAAATTCTAAGGTTAAACGATGGTTTTTTAGGGTGCTTGAAGTCCCAGAAGCCAACAGTTTATTGAATTTAAAATTGGTCGTTCCTTTGCCTCTAACAGGCAGTGGAAGTGATTCGGTTACTAACATTCGGTTAGTTAACACTGGGATAGCCATTTCTTCGCCATCGGTAAAGTTGCCTGATTTTGCAATTACTTTGTAAGTGATGGCTCCAAAACCTTCCGGGATGGCTATTTGCCAATTTACAGAGCTGCTTTTGCCTTTTTTGGTAGAAAAAGTTTGAGTATCTTTTCCCGATAACAGTTTTTCTGAAATAGGTTTCATGGTAAGGGCATCATAAAAGAAGATTTTTGCTTCTCCCTCAAGGTCTTTTTCAGAAAGATTGGTAATTTTTGTGCTAAAAGTCATTTTATCATTTTCTCTGAAAAAACGAGGAGCATTTGGATAAACCATCAGGTCTTTTTGCGTAACTGTTTCTTCGTAAATCATACCTGTTTTCAAATCTTTGGTGTGAGCCAAGCCCATAAATTTCCACTTAGTTAACGCTTCAGGAATAGTAAATTTGATGATGATTTCGCCCTTTTCGTTGGTTTCCAAATGCGGAAAGAAAAAAGCGGTTTCATTAAAGTTGCTTCTGGCTTTTACTTCATCCATTCCAGCTTCACCTTTTTCTTGTTGTTCGGCTGTTTTTTCTCCTGCTGCCAGTGTTTGTGAAACACTTGTTGTTGCATCGATGTTTTTATCCTCATCTTTACCTGACCTATTTGATGATTTAGATTTTTCTTTTTTCAACATTGCATTTCCTTGAGGTGCATCTTCAACTATGTTAAACACATCTAAAGAATTTACTTCTTCTTCCATTACACCTCCTGTTGCAGGCATTCCAGTACTTCTCGAGTAATATGCATAATTGTATCTAGAATACCTAAATCCAAACCAATTGAGTTGGTCGTAATAAATGGCTTTTTGGTTATACAAATACGGATTCCAATCTTTGGCTAATAATTGTGCGTTTTTGTCGCTAAAACCATTGTTATTTTGCCAATATCGCTGACTGTAATCGTATTGATGTACATTCAATCCCCAATAATTCGGGCGAAAAGCATCTAATGAAGCATCATATAAAGCTGCCACCATTTCAGCAGCTACTTTTTCTCCTTTTTTGCCTTTAATTTTCAGTTTCCATTCTTCTTCTTGTCCGGGTAGTAATTTGTTTCTAAAAGTTTCAAATTCAATATCTAATTGTTTGTTGGTGTGCGGAACAGTAACCGTACTTGTAAAATTAAAGTGTCGGTTGTATTTTACCAGCATAAAATGCACATGGAAATTTCCTCTGTACTTTTCTAAAATTGGAATGCTTATTTTTTGTTGTGCAACACTTAGTTGAATGCGTTTTTGTTCTATAATTTTTCCTTTATGCTCTATTTCGTATAAGATTTCTACATTTTTGGCAGCTGTAGCAATTAAAAATTCGGCTTTTTCGCCCGGTTCGCCATTAATTTTCAGCGGAGTAAACCAAGCAATATCATTGGTAGAAGGATGTTTTTCTTGTTCGCCAAAAACATTAAAGTATTTGATTTCTTTTACTTCCTGACCAAATTTATCTTTGGTAATGGCTTCCATTATGTACCAACCGGAATTCCATTCAGGTAGTTTAAATAAACGAAGTGATTTTTTGTTGGCGGTGTTAAAATCATGGTCGTACACTTTGATATTTTTTCCCCACTTATATAAATTGTTTTCCTCCTCAAACTCATCCATGGGGAAATGTTGCTCAAACTCATTTTTACTCATTAAATGCACATCTCCTTTGCTCCAATAGCGTTTTTTATAAATTTTTGAAGGCATTTTCAACGACCAAATTTTTACATTTCCTGCCGCAGCTTCAAACTCTCCATTGAGGTTAGTAGTAGTAAAGTTAATGGTATCCACATCATTTTTATTGATTTTTTCGGCAATACCAATGTTGATGTTTAAGGCTTTGTAGCCAACGCTCACATAAGTAGTAGAACTATGCGTTTCGCCATTAATATCAGTAACATCAGCATAAACAGTATAGGAGTAGGTGGGAGAATATTTTTTGTTTACCGATTTATCTGCTTTGGCAATAAAATCAATGGTAAACTCACCATTATCATTGGTTGTGGTGGTGCCGTTGGTAATTTCCATTTCGGCAGATTGAGGCCAATAACCCCAACGGTAATAACACCAATAAGGAAAAGAAGCATTTCTTACCACTCGATAACTTACCGTTGCTTCATCTAATGCCGCACCTGAATAAGTTTTGGCATTACCAACTACATTCACATTTTCTTCTAGTTTGTAAGTACCTTTTATAGGTTCAAACTTTACCTCAAATTTTGGTCGTTTGTATTCTTCTACCGAAATGTATTTTGAACCATAACTATCAGCAATATACATTTGTCCGTTTAGTCCGTTGTTGGGAGCAACAAAAGAACCACTAAAAGTTCCGTATTCGTTAGTAGTCAATTTTAAATCAGCTACTTTCTGACTGTTCACATCATAAAAAACAACCGTTGACTTAAAATTCGTTTTGATTTTATTGTTGTTGTTGGGATCCGTTTCCAACACAATTCCTTTAAAATAAACCGTCTGCCCTGGACGATAAATAGCCCTATCCGTAAAAAATATCGTACTGGTTCTTGTCTTTTTATCTTCGTAATAATTGTATTGATAATAGCTATCTTCGGTATTTAATCGGTCATCTCCTTTAGAAAAATCGACATAAAAATTGCGGTATTCTTTACTGCTACCTACACTAAAAAATCCGTTGGCATCGGTAGTTTTAGTAGTTAAGGTTTTCCATTCATAATTACGGAACGTATAGTTGTATTTTTGGTAATACAATTTTGCCGAAACGCTTTGTAAGGGTTTTCCTGAATTTCTATCCATTACAAAAAATTCTGTAGTTTCATTACTGTTTTTTCTAGTTAGGTAACTGATGTTGCTTACCCAAAATGGAGAAATGGCAACTGCATGTTGAAACCAAGAAAAGTTTTTATTTGTAGAAGTCAACAATACATAAAATCCTTTTTCTAAGGCATCCATTTTTATTTCCCCAGAATGTTCTCTTAAATCACCATCATTAACCAATGTGGTTTTCCATTCTTGCATTAGTTTTGCATCTAAGAGTTTGCCTAATTTTTTATCATCTTCTCTATTTTCTCTCCATTTCTTAAAATATTCGAAATCTACTTTTACCAATTTATGAAAAATGGTATCTAAATTTTTGTAAGAAATCAATGCTTTTAGCGGTTCATTAGGAATGTTAGCCGTTTCAGTTTTTACGTTTAGCGATTTTCTTTCCAATTCATTTTTCAATTGTTTGCATAAATCTGTTCCATAGGTATCAGGATATTTTTTAATGGCATTTTTGCACATATTTAGGGCAGTTTTTAAATCCCATTTGTATTTTTCGGGTTCGTTTGGGTTAAAAGCATTTCCACGAGCTTGATAGACTTTTGCCATTTCATAAACTACTTCAGCAGTAGAAGTATCTTCAGGGAAACGTAAATATAATTTTTCTAACGCATGATAGTAAAGTGTATCAGCATTATCGAAAGCAGCATGGCTTTTCACAAACTTTAATCGTTTCAATTCTACATCAATCAATGCACTCGGGTTAGTATCGTTAATATGAATATTGGTCAGATTTTGCAGCGTTTGCAACGCATAATATTTTAACGAAAGCGAATCTTTGGATGAGATTTTTAATTTAGAAAAAGTAGGAAAAGGCATAATGTAAGAAGAATCATCTAAGGCAAATTCATACACCGGTTTGGTAATGTTGGGTTCTTCGTTCATAAAGAAATCGATGGCTCGGTGGGCTAAAAAATCATACAAAGTAGGACGGTATTTTCGTGCATTTTTTTCAATAATAATTTCATTAAATGTCTCAATAGGTGTTCTTTTCAAGCTATCAATGTTTTTAATAGAAAGTTGATAGTGTTTAATGGTTTCGGTGGTAATTTTTTTCAAATCCCAAGTAGCAATATCATTGTTTTCGAAATTGGTGATAGCCGAGCGGTTATAAAATTTCCAGCGGTTATTTTGATAATACATCCAATATAATTCGCCAATAATAGAATGAAGCATTGGATTTAAAGGATATTCAGCCACTTTAGCAATACTATCTAACTCGTTGAGTGTTTTTACAAAAGCATTTTCTTCTACATAACTTTGCAACTTAGCTTTTACGATAAGTGTTTTTACAATTTGTTCGTGATTATTTTCAGCAGCAGCTTTTTTGGCAATGTTTTCTACTTCAACAAGAGCAGATTTGGTTAAGCCGTTTTGTTCTAACGAATCTACTTTTTTCCATTCATCTTTATATACATCGCCTTTGGCATAAACCAACACGGGCTGACGCATATTGTTATTCTCAGATACATTGTTGGGAGAAGAACATTTAATTAATAAACTACTTAAGAAAACTACTATTAAAATGTAGCTGAATTTGGATGTTAATTTTTGCATAATTTTTAGATTTTATGAGGTAGATGCAATGAAATATAAAATTGCATAAAAATTAGGAAAGAAAATATTTAAAATTAAAATACACACCTCTGATGTTGTATTCTCGCTGCTATCACAGCTTCAAACAACATCTTCTCCTACATTCGACTTCGCTCAGTACAGCGTCTCAAAAGGAGAAAACTAAACTCAAAACCTTATCAAAGCACCGACTTAAACTGACTCAAAAACCGCACATCACCTTCAGAATACAAACGTAAATCATTGATTTTAAATTTAAGCATGGCAATACGTTCTATACCCATTCCAAATGCAAAACCTGTATATTTTTTACTATCAATACCACAATTTTCCAACACATTAGGATCTACCATACCACAGCCCATGATTTCAAGAAATCCGGTATATTTACACACATTACATCCTTTTCCTTCACACACAGAACAAGAAACATCCATTTCGGCACTGGGTTCTGTAAAAGGAAAATAAGAAGGGCGTAATCTGATTTGAGTTTTTTCACCAAACATTTCTTTGGCAAAATACATTAAGGTTTGTTTTAAATCAGCAAAAGAAACATTTTCGTCAATGTATAATCCTTCCACTTGATGAAAAAAGCAATGAGCCCGAGCAGAAATGGCTTCGTTTCTATATACTCTTCCTGGTGAAAGTGTTCTAATGGGAGGCTTGGAGTTTTCCATTACACGTACTTGAACAGAAGATGTGTGTGTACGAAGGGCAATATCTCCTTGTTCAGCATCTACAAAAAAGGTGTCTTGCATATCTCTGGCGGGGTGTTCAGGAGGAAAATTTAATGCAGAAAAGTTGTGCCAATCATCTTCAATTTCGGGTCCTTCGGAAACTGTAAAACCTATACGTGAAAAAATTTCAATAATTTCTCTACGAACAAGAGAAATTGGATGACGACTTCCTAATTTTTCTGGAAAAGCAGTTCGTGTTAAATCTGATTTTGTTTCCGCCTCAACAATTGTATCATTTAGTTTTGATTGAAAAAAATCAAATTTTTCTTGTGCTTTTACTTTAAGCTCATTAATCAGTTGACCTACTTCTTTTTTTTGTTCATTGGGAACATTCTTAAAATCATTAAATAAATCTTTAGTAATGTTTTTACTTCCTAAAAATTTTATTCTGAATATTTCTAATGATTCTTTATTTTGTGCCTCAAAAGCATCAATTTCACTTAAAAAAGTGTTTATTTTTTCTTTCATACTTACTTACTAATTTTAACAGTCATCTTCACATCTTCAATGGGTCTATCTCTTTTGTCTTTTGCAACAGCTGCAATTTTATCTAATACGTCCAACCCCTCAATCACTTCACCAAAAACGGTGTAATCCATATCTAACTGTGGTGTCCCACCTATAGTTTCATATAGTTTATATTGTTCTTCGGTATAAGTAACTCTACCTTGTTTGCGTTGCACAACTTTATCCAAATCTTCTTTAGTATATTTTTTTCCTTGCACAATATAGAACTGACAACCCGAAGAGGCTTTTTCTGGATTTACGTCATCTCCCATTCGAGCAGCAGCCAGGGCTCCTTTTTTATGAATAAGAGAAGTGTTAAATTCAGCAGGAATAGTATATCCAACATCGCCATTACCCAACACCTTTCCTTTTACAGCGTTTTTAGAATCAGGATCACCACCTTGTATCATAAAACCTTGAATTATCCGATGAAAAAGCGTTTCATTATAAAAACCTCCTTTTGTTAATTTTATAAAATTATCTCGATGTTGAGGTGTTTCATTATACAATTTTAGCTTTATTTCTCCATAACCAGTTGAAATCAGAATAGTAGTTTCTTTTTTGTCTTTTTGTAACATTGTGAAACTCATTAGCGTTACAATAGTTAATATAAACATTATTTTTTTTTGCATCATAATTTTATTTCTTACATTTGTTCATTACAATATTAAGAATTAATATTAAAAACATAATATAGATATTCCATGAAAACAAATTTAACAACTATTTTCGTTCTACTTTCTATTCTTATTTTAAGTTCTTGTGCTAAAGATAGAAACCCTACACTTGTTATTAAAGTAATAGAAGCTAATGGTATGCCTGCTCCTGGTGCAACTGTTCATGCTTGGCCAACCGATGGTCCTTTTGCTCCTTGCACAAATCCTCCTTGCATAGTTGATGAGGAAAGAATGGATCAAATTACTTTTGCAAATGAAGTTGGTGAAGCTAAATTAACTTTTGAATTTTCTGCTGTTGTTGATGTGGAAATTGTTTATTACAAAATGGGCTTAGATTCTTTGCTTCAACCTATTGTTACTGATACATTAAGCGGAAAAAAAGTAGTTAAAATTGAAGAAAAACGCCAACGAAGTAAAAACAATAATTTTAACGAAACGATTATTGTAAAATAATTTTCTTACAATTTTGTATTTTCGTTAAAATAATCAATTATTCCTCTTCTGATAAGTGTTGTTTGATTTTTACCTTCAATTTCATTTGGAATTTTTTTACTATTTTTGAAATGAGGCCATCTTTCATCGTCTAACCCTATCGATTGATAATACCCATATCGGCTTAATACTGTGCAAATTCCTATATGAATAATATCTAATTTTTCCTCTTTCGTATAATTCGTATATGGTTTTTTTAATTCTTGTAGCCCAATAATATAAAGTATAGTTTGTTCATCAAGTTTTTCTCCAAAACGCTCTTTAACCATTAATTGTGCTTCTTCCCAATCTCGAATTAATGTTTCTTTACTCATTATATTATTTCTTTTAAATGTTCGTTATAAAATTGCTCTGAGGCAAGTTGTTCTGCTTTTTTCTTAGAATTAGCGATTCCAACTCCCTCTAATTTATCGTCTAAAAAGAGTTCAACGGTATATAGATGTATATTTTTTTCTTGATTTTCCTTTACTTCAAATCGGAATGTGTGTTTACCTTTCTGACACCATTCTATAACTCTGCTTTTAAAATTGGTTTCATTAATCATCACTTCTTGTGTATCAATATGATTATGAATTAGTTTTTGGTAAATAAAATTTTGAGTTACTTTATATCCTTTATCAATATAAATTGCTCCAATTAAAGCTTCTAGTGTATTTCCGTAAATGGAAGCAGCATGTTCATCCGATTTTTTTTCAATTAATTCGTTTAAACCAATTTTTCTACCTAATGAATTGAGCATTTCTCGACTAACAAAACGAGAGCGAAGTTCCGTTAAAAATCCTTCATCCTTAAAGGGAAATTTAATAAATAAAAAATGAGATACAACAGTACTAAGTACCGTATCGCCTAAAAACTCCAACCGTTCATTACTTTCAGCTATTTTTCTGTCATTATCTGAAAGTGTCGATTTATGGGTAAAGGCTTGTTTGTAAACATTAATATTTTTAGGATAAAAACCCAATATACGTTCTAATTTCAACGCATACTGGGATTTTTTTTTAAAAATTCTATTTAGTGCCTGCAAGAAAACTACTTTTTTTAATGTCTTTGATAAGAAACTTCCAAAGACGAGGCTTTCGATATTTTTGATTCTAAGGAGTTTACTTGTGTAAATGACTGAATCAAAAATGAGAATAACGAAGTATTTGGGAGTTTTCTTGCAAAGACTATTTACCAATTATTCAGAATATTTTTTAAAAATAATAGAAGCATTATGACCTCCAAAACCGAATGTGTTGCTTAATGCAGCTCTAACTACTCTTTTTTGGGCTTTATTGAAAGTAAAATTCAATTTAGGGTCAAACGATTCATCATCAGTAAAATGGTTAATGGTTGGAGGAACAATGTCTTCATTCACCGCCATCAGTGTTGCAATAGCTTCCAACGCTCCTGCGGCTCCGAGCAAATGTCCTGTCATTGATTTTGTGGAGCTTATATTTAAATCATAAGCATGTTCACCAAAAACAGCCAATATTGCTTGTGATTCAGCAATATCTCCTAAAGGTGTTGATGTTCCATGCACATTGATATAATCAATTTCATTAGGATTAATATTTGCATCACTTATTGCATTCAGCATCACGTTTTTAGCTCCTAGTCCTTCAGGGTGTGGGGCCGTAATATGATGTGCATCTGCCGACATTCCACCACCAACTACTTCTGCATAAATTTTAGCTCCTCTGGCTTTTGCGTGTTCATATTCTTCAAGAACTACAGCAGCACCACCTTCTCCCATTACAAAGCCATCTCTATCTTTATCAAAAGGACGTGATGCAGTTTCTGGAGAATCATTGCGTGTAGAAAGTGCGTGCATGGCATTAAAACCGCCCATACCTGCTTCATAAACAGCTGCCTCAGAGCCTCCAGTTACAAAAGCATCAGCTTTCCCTAAACGGATATAGTTAAATGCGTCTATCAATGCATTGGTAGATGATGCACAAGCTGCTACTGTTGTGAAGTTGGGTCCTCTGAACCCAAATTCTATAGAGATAAGACCTGATGCTATATCTGCTATCATTTTAGGGATAAAAAATGGATTGAATCGAGGAGTTCCATCTCCTGCAACAAAATCTGTTACCTCATCTTGAAAGGTTTTAATTCCACCAATACCAGAACCCCAAATAACACCAACTCTATCTTTGTTAACTTTTTCTAAATTTAAGTTAGAATCAGCAACAGCTTCTTTTGCTGCTATTAATGCAAATTGCGTGTAAGGATCTATTTTCCTTCCTTCTTTTCTATCAAAATAATCGGTAACATCATAATTTTTTACCTCACAAGCAAATTGTGTCTTAAATTTTGATGCATCAAACCGTGTAATTTTAGCACAGCCACTAATTCCCTTTTTTAGATTTTCCCATGTTTCAGGGAAAGTTTTTCCTACAGGAGTGATTGCTCCAATTCCTGTTACTACAACTCTTTTTAGTTCCATCTTAAAATAAATTACAATTAGTGTTATAAACAGAAATTGCTTTGAACAAACATCCAAAGCAATTTCTTAATAATTCTTAGAGCTAAAATTACTTACTTAAGATTGTTTTCAATGTATTTAATAGCATCTCCAACAGTAGCAATCTTTTCAGCTTCATCGTCTGGAATAGCAATGTTAAATTCTTTCTCAAATTCCATAATCAATTCAACTGTATCTAATGAATCAGCTCCTAAATCATTTGTGAAACTTGCTTCATTTGTTACTTCGTTTTCGTCAACGCCTAATTTGTCAACAATGATTGATTTTACTTTTCCTGTAATATCTGACATGATTTTAATTTTTTTAGTTAATAAGGTGCAAAGAAAATTATTTATCTCTACATAATCAAATTATTTTTCAATATTCGTTCAAAAAGAATGCATTTTTTATGAACAACTACTAAAAACCAAATAATTGTATTTTTATTAATGCATTTTTTAGTAACTATTATTGTTTTAATAGGCTAAATTAATACTTTTATGGCTTATATAATTACATAATGAAAAACATTGCCATTTTTGCTTCAGGTAGCGGTTCTAATGCTGAAAATATTTTCAACTATTTTAAAGATAAAGCCAGTGCTGATGTGGTTTTAATGCTTACGAACAACGTAAATGCCTTTGTGCTGGAAAGAGCAAAAAAATTAGGTGTTGAAAGTGTGGTTTTTTCTTCTGCTCAGTTAAAAACGGACGAATTAGTCAATTTATTAAAAGATAAAGGCATTGATTTTATAGTATTAGCTGGATTTTTACTTAAAATTCCTGAAAATTTAATTGCTGCTTTCCCCAATAGAATCATCAACATTCACCCGGCATTATTGCCCAAGTATGGCGGAAAAGGAATGTATGGTGATGCTGTGCATAAAGCGGTTGTTGCCAATAAAGAAAAAGAATCGGGAATTACTATTCATTATGTTAATGAACATTATGATGAAGGAACTATTGTTTTTCAAGCGAAGTGTCCGATTAGTGAAACCAACACCTACGAAGATGTTGCTCATAAAATTCATCAATTGGAATACGAGCATTTTCCGAGCGTGATTGAGAGGATATTAGCCCCCTAATCCCCCGAAGGGGGACTTTTCCAACGCACGAAGCCATTTCCCATCCCGACCTTCCCTAAGGGAAGGGGGTATCGACACACAAATCCTATATACTACAACATCAGAGGTGTGTTTTTATGAATTTAGATTCCTGCCTTCGCAGGAAACTCTTTTAATCTTTTTGTTACTACGAGTTACGCTTTGCTAAACTTGCGGGAGGAATTGGGCTGTTAGCCACTTAAACTTTTATTAATTCTCTATTTGTTCTTATAGTAATTTTTTATGTCGTTCAAATAGTTTAGTATAATGTGTCGTTTTGTTTTATCTTTAAGGCTATTTTTTAATGTTGCGTAGTAAGTATTAATAAATAACAATTCGTTGCTGTTAAGATAATAAGTTAGAATTTGAAATTTGTTGATTTTGCTTTCTTCGTAATTTCCTACAAGTGTTCTTGATTTTTCGTCCCAAGCAAATTGAATAAATGTTGAATCGTTAATAATTCTGAAATCGGAACCATCATTATTTGTTTTTGTTTCATAAAATTCATGATAGTAAACCATTTTTAAGGTTAAAGGTCTTGTATTTGTTACAAATGTTTCTATCCAAAAATTACGTCCTCCCCAAGAATTTAAGTTCCCATTTTCAAGTTCATTCAAAATTGGAATTAGTTTATCATCATAAAATTTATAGAAGTAAAAATTGAATTGCCATATTCCTGTTCCTGACCCAAAATTTTCTTTGTAGTAAATAATTGTTTTACCATCGCTGTCCTTGTAGTGTTCAAGGTCAAGTCCGTAACGATGATAAATGCTGTGTTTCGCAATTATTCTATTACTTTTGAAGAAATACAGAACACAACTCCAATCCATATTAGGATTACCTAAGCAAATTGCATATTCATTAAAATCGTCTTTTCTTTTGTCGAACGAAAAAAATGTAATAGGGATTTTCCCATCTGCTAAAAAAGAACTGTCAACCTGTATTTCGCCAAAAATACTTTTTGCTGTTTTAATATCAATCGTCCTGTCAATTTCATCTTCTTCTTTAATTGCGTGTTTTAGTTTGGAAAAGTCTGATTGAGAAATGACTTTATTCATTTGCAACTGATTTCTATGCGTAGAATCCTCTATAAAAGAAACATTATCTGCAAAAAAAGAAGGAGGCAAATTGCCAATGCTGTCTAAAAAGTTTTCAAGTTGTTGGTCGGTATAACGTATTTCGTTCTTATCAATTTTGGTATTTTCTTTTGACTGTGAGGCAACATTTTTCTTTTGTTGTTGTCCATTATTACCACAGTTGGCTAAAAGTAAAATTATCAATATGTAAAAAAATATTCTCATTGTTATATCTATTGTGTCGTCCAAGCATAGCAGCTAACTTATATATAAGTCAAACTTACTCCCCTCAAATATATAAAAAATTACTTGAAAATTATCAAAAGAGTTCTGACTCAATGCCGTTCCAACTTTTCAAACCGATACCCTTGCTCAGCAAAATGGGATAACACTTTTGGTAAGGTGTGTTTAAGGTTATTAGCAGCTTTCATACTGTCATGAAAAACAATAATAGCTCCTTCGGTAGTGTTGTTTATTACATTGCTTAAACTAAGCACAAACAAATATAAACATTTACTTCTTGAAAAGTAATTTATAATTTTAATTTTCAAGGCAAGAAAAGTCTTGACTTTGTGTTTATCGAAGCAACTGTTACCATATCGAGAAAGGAATACGAAGAATTGAAAGCGACTATAGATTCATTGAAAGCGACTATAGTTTCGTTGCAAACAGAAATCCGTTTATTAAAGAATGGTAAAAACAGTAATTCGAGCCACACACCACCATCACAAGACTTAGGACGTTCAAATCAAAAGAACTCAAGAGAG
>JAHYJH010000058.1 GCA_019429185.1 Vicingaceae bacterium | reverse complement strand
ACACCACCCTAAAAATAAAAAAACAACCTTTTACAAAAAAATCCGTAGTACACAAACTGGAAATTAAAAATTACCAATATGCTTTAAATAAAGGAAGTTCGGGTTAATTAGCTGCAACTTGGGTTAACCCGAATTATTCATGGAATTTCGTCATGAAAAGCCAAAACACCGTACGCATTTCTTTTGGATTAGGATTTAACTTTAATGTGCTTAAAAAGAAGTCTTAATTTTTTAGAGTGCAAACCCTAAACTTAATTTAAAAGCGAAATTATCGCTGGTTTTATCAAATTGATAAGGACCATAGCGGTAGAAAGCACCAATTCCAAAGGTAGAATTATTTAGTTTTAGAATGCTGTTTATCACAAGCCCTGATTCATAAAATCCTTTGTTCATAGTTTTAAAAGCTATTCCTTGATGCAATTCTTTATGGTCTAAATCTCCATATCCAACACTTGATGTTAGAATAAACTCTGGTTGAAACTTTTTTATTTTTAGCAACAATCCTTTAAAACTATGTCGGAAATGAACATAAACATACTTATTTGCTAAAAATTCATAGGGCAATATGGTTTCAAAGGCATTTTCAGTAGCAACCATCATTCCTTTTGCACGGTAAGTACCAATTGCATGATTTAATTTATGAAGTGGCACTTCGCCAAGCGTATAGCCTGTTTCTACTCTAAAATAAAGTTGACCAAGGTTTTTTATCATAAATTTCTTTTCTGTTCTAAGTGTTAGTCGTGTGTAATCATATTCGCCATCATACGTAGAAATACCTTGTTCAATTTTTGCATAAATAACAGGATAATCGGTTGGTAAATTATAGGATTGCGAAAGGGTTTTTAGTACTTTTTCTTTATATGCATATCGAAATTCGACACCTATTTCTGTGAATAAGTAGTTTCTATCTCTCAAAAAAATGAAATCATCAATCTGTTTTATAAAATAGGAGCTATCGGTTGTTGTTAGCTCTTGTTGATTGGCAAATAAGTAGGTTTTTAAATAGCGTAAAGTTCTAAATTTTAATCGAGCTTCATATTTTTCTATGTTGTTCATTTTGTCTAAATACAACACCCTAATTCCTCCAGCAGAAATGAAAGGAACTTTATAATCACTAAAATTAACAACACCTGGTTCTTCCACATCTTTTTTATAAGAAAAATTAAGTTCTATATCATTTTTTGGTTGAATAAAAAAAGTAACGTCTCCACCATATTTTTCTTCTTTGTCTTTGAATGAATAAGCTCCATAACCTCCAACAGAAACCCATTTTAAAAGGCGTTTGTTGGTATGAAAACCACCTCCTAAACGAAATCCTTCATAATTGTTGTAAGAAACAAATCGATTCAAATCAAGGTCAATTTTTCCCCAAGTTATTTTACCTGTAAAAAAAGCTTCTAATCCCGCTAATTTTTTATCTAAATTTTCAGCTTTACCTAAGCTATCAATTACATGATAGGTATTTTTTTCTTTTTGAGAAAGTGTATCTTCTCTGTATTTATTCCAAAATGCATCGTCTTTTCGAGTAGCATTTGGGTCTATTTCTGTATCTACATAACCAAACTGATTGTTTTTTAATTCAGGATTGAGTTCCACATTTTTAATATAGGTGCGACTCAGCCCTATAAGTTTAAATCCGTTGGCTTCAAGGCTATTAAAATTAATGGTAGAACTGAGCTGTTTTGGAAACCATTTTCCCTCAAGCAATTCATATTGTTGTTGTATTTTGATGGCAACACCTTCATCTTGTTTGTAGGGTTCTGCAATTACATTTTGCAGTGCATAACCATTTGTGTTGATATAAAGCAAACCTTTGAGGGCATCAAAATTTTTATTTTTCAGTGGCGTAAACGAAATAATAAAAACGGTATCTTTTCCACTAAATGTAGTGTCTTCAATTATAAATAAATACTTGTTTATGCTGTTTGTTGAAATAGGATTGAGATAGGCTTTGTCCAACACATTCATGTAAGGATTATAAAAAGAAAAAGATTGTAATTGCGTTCCCAACAACGCAAATGTTGGATTTTGAAGTCCTGAAACACGAGAAGCAATTACTTTTTCAAAATTTTTATTGGGTTGTTTGTAGCTTCGTTCCGTAACGGATTCCATCATCAAAATGTAATGGTTTTCTAACCAATCAAGCATTTCTTTGTCGTTGGAATCTAATTTTTCAAAGCGTTCTTTATTATTCACAATAGCACTGTCGGGATTGCCTGTTACATATAATTTGCTATAAGAATCATACTTAAAATCAAGGCTTTTTTCGGGATTATGAATGTTTCGGTTGTCCACCACTTTTTTGATAATGCGATGGGCTGGATTTTCTCCTGCACGAACAAAAACTTCTTGCAATTGATAACTTTTTGATACCAATTCTATCGTGATTTTTTCTAACTGTTGAACATCAACTTCTTGAGCTTCATAGCCCACATAACTTAATTTTAGGGAAGTAATTGAAGTTGGTGTATTGAATCTAAAAATTCCATCAATATCGGTAGTTGTTCCAGCATTGTTATTTGCCAAAATATTAACAAAAGCCAAGGGTTTTTTACTTTTGCTGTCTATCACTTTTCCATAAAGCGTGTGTTGAGCAGATAAATTATTGGCAAAAAAGTATAGAATGAAAATGAAGAAGAATCGCATAAGTAAAAAGAAGTAAAAATAGTATTTTTATTAATAGCGTTTATTTTTAGGAAAAAGCGGAGCGTTAATGGAGTTTTCTAACCCAAACTCAGGTTTCTATGCATTAATTTGAGAAAAAAAAGAGGCTACATTTTGTGTAGCCTCTTTTAAATAAATATAATATGAATCAAGTGTTATTTCACAATCAATTTTTGAGTTATAACATTACTGTCGGCATTGAAAATCACAAAATAAACACCAGAACTTAATTGTTGATTTTGGTCAATTGATAAGGTGTAATTTCCTTTGGCAAAAGATTGACCATTAACAACACGAGTTACTTCTTTACCTAATAAATCTCTTACGGTAATTGATAAGTTTTTAACTTCTTTTGTTAAGTTAAATGTAATATTAGCTGTTTTGCTTGTTGGATTTGGGAAAACATTAAAACTACCTATGTTGTCATAAAGATCTTCCACAGATGTAATACCATCAATATTAATATCATCTAAATAAAGGTTGTTTCCACTTGATGGATTCCCAGATTCAAATGAAAATTTGAATCTAACATTTGTTTCATTGGTTATGGTAGATAAATCAAGTGTTTTTTCCACCCATTCAGATGCAGTAGGAGTCCACATTGTTGTTTTGTTTGTTGTAGTTCTAAGACTATTACCGGATAAAGGTAATCGTAATGACCAAGTTTCACCACAATCTAACGACCACCAAATAAACAATCTATCATTATCAGTACTTGTTTTACTTGCGTGAGCAACTTTAAATTTTAATTGAGGATTAGTAACATTAGATAAATTATAGGAAGGACTAATTAAGTCATCTTTTAATCGAGTTGTTGAATTGGTTAAAAAATTTCTAATTTCAACGGCTGCACTTCCTGTTGCTGCAACAGCTGTTGTTCGTTGAAATTTTTGCCCTCCTGTGTGGTCAACAATTATCCAATCATTGGCAAATTGAGTAGCATTTTCAAAACCATCAATAAGCGTTCCTGAATAATCGGCAGTTAATGAACTTACGGTAATGATATTGGTTTTAGTTTTAGTTCCTGAACCAGCACTAGTTGCAGGTTGATAAGTAGTACTGTAAGTTCCAGGTGTGTTATATACAGTAGTTGGATTAGCTACAGAGGAAGTACTGGGTGTTCCGCCATTAAAAGTCCAACTCCAAGAAGTTGGGGTAGCATTATAAGAATTATCTGCATACGTAACAGATGAACCTACACAAATCATAGGGTTATTGTATGTGAAATCAGCAATTGGAGCACAAACAACGGGACCATAAGGATCATTTATTCCTGTAAAAGTATGGTTTGAAGCAACGGACAATTGTCGTAATCCTGTGTTTGTGCTTGTGCTGTTTAATGTAGCATCCATTCTTGCTTTCTGACCAGCAGAAAACATATTTTGGCAACTGTTGTAGCTCATATAATTTTCTATTTGATCTAATACATTTGTTCCATAAAAATCTCCTGTTGGAATATTGTTACAAGAATTTTGTGTTGTTGGACAACCAAAAGTTGATGTTGATACAGGTGGTGTATCTGTTACACCATCTCCTCCACCTGTTCCGTTATTGCTACAACCTCCTTGAAATGTATGGTACAACCCAAAGCAATGTCCTACTTCGTGAGTTAATGTTCTGTCATTTTGATTTACAAAATTATAATTTATAACAACTCCAAAGGTATTATTAATTCCAGATTGAGGAAATTGTGCATAACCAGCAATAATCCCACCGCCACCGCCACCACCAGCGATACTTACAACAGACCAAACATTAAAGTATTTTTTTGTATCCCATCTGCTTACATTTTTTACAGCATCTCCAGCTTCTACACTAAGTGGGGATTCAACTCTAACTATACCTTCTGTACAATTACCATTTGGATCTTTATGAGCTAATCTAAACTCAACTTTAGCATCAATAGCAACTGGAGCAAAAGGTGCGTTGGTTGTATTTCTTGTTTGAGATGCATCGCTGTTTAAACGTCTAAAATCTTGATTTAAACGCTGAACTGCACCTTCAACATCTTGTTTAGATACATATCCTTGACCATTAAATGTAATGATGTGAAAAACTATAGGGATAATAAAATTAGGAGTTTTATCGTTTGTTCCACCTTTTTTTTCATTTTGATTAGAATGTGTTCTAATATAATCCTGAACATATTCTTCAAATAATCGATGTTGCTCTTGTAAGGCAGAATTGTTTTCTAAAAGAGCTTCGTTGTGTTGGTCTGCACCACACCACTCTCCGTTTCGTGTTACTTGTGCAGTACTATTAAGGGAAAAAAGTGCAACAGAAACAATAAGTAAGGTTTTTTTAATTGAATTCATAATTTATTTAGTTAATTATTATATTAATTTTAGTTATCTCCACAAACTTAATCATTAAATCTTAAGTTTTATAACTATTTTAATTTCTACTATTAGAAAGCTAAAAGTAGAAATTATATGTTTCGATTAGGGGGGAATGCTAAAATTTTCTTTGGAATTAAGCTAAATCTCTTACAGAACAGATTGTTTTATGATGCAGTTTTTGGTTGAAAATAAATGCATATACTTGCTTTGCAGTTTCTTTTGGATTACTTAAATCGCCATTATTTTTATATTCGATAAATCGTTCAATGTTTGAAAAATTGGTTTTATCTGCTTTGCGAATTTCGTCTTGCATGGAAGTATCAATAATACCTGGAGCCAAACTTATTATGTTGGTATTTATATTGTTATGTTCTAATTCTGTTTTAAAAACCAAACTTAACATATCTAAACCAGCTTTTGAAGCACAATAAACACTCCAGCCGTCAATTGGGCTTCTTCCAGCTCCAGAACTAATGTTTACAACCAATTTTTGAATTTTGTTGTTGTAAGTATTAAAAAATTGATTTATAAGCAGCGTTGGAGCAACGAGGTTAATGTTGTAAGTGGAAATAATTTTTTTAGCATCGAGGTTTCCTAAGTGTTTAATATCACCAACAATTCCTGCATTATTTATTAAAGTAATTGCTGTTGCATCCTTTAATTCTGAAAATTGAAATTGCTTTACAGCATCTAAATCGGCTAAATCAAGTTTTAAATGTTGAAATTGTTGGTGATATATAGTGTTTGTTCTGGAAATCCCATAAACAAAGTTGTTTTTATCACTTAAAAGTAATTCTGTTAGGGCTTTGCCTAAGCCTTTACTCGAGCCTGTGATAAAAAAATAATGCATAATTTTTAGTTTAATGCGTTGGTTAAATCGGCTAATAAATCATCTACATCTTCAACTCCAACACTTAACCTTATTAGTGAATCTACCACACCTGTTTGTTCTCTTTTTTCTTTTGGTATGGCTGCATGAGTCATGGTTGCAGGGTGTCCAATCAGTGATTCAACTCCACCCAACGATTCTGCTAAAGCAAATATTTCTACTTTTTTAACAACATTCAACGCATCTTCTAATTTATTTCCTTTTAATGTAAAAGAAACCATGCCACCAAAATCTCTCATTTGAGCTTTAGCTATAGCATGATTTGGGTGAGTAAGTAGTCCTGGCCAATATACCTTATCCACTTTTGGGTGTGTGTTTAAAAATTCAGCTATCTTCTTTCCATTTTCACAATGTCTTTGCACTCTTAAATGCAATGTTTTTATACCTCGAAGCACTAAAAAAGCATCTTGTGGACCACAAACCGCACCACTGCTATTTTGAATTCTGTAGATTTCTGTTGCTAATTTTTCATCATTCACAATTAATGCTCCCATTACTACATCGGAGTGTCCTCCTAAATATTTGGTAACAGAGTGCATCACAATATCAGCACCTAAATCTAATGGGTTTTGAAGGTAAGGAGTTGCAAATGTATTGTCAACAGCTAATAAAACATTATTTTTTTTAGCAATTGCAGCAACAGCTTTAATGTCAATAATATTCATCATTGGGTTGGTTGGCGTTTCTACCCAAATGAGTTTTGTATTGGCATTTATTTTTTCTTCAATGGCTTTGGTGTTATGCATAGGCACAAAGTGAAATTTGATGCCGTATTTTTCAAATATAGTAGTGAAAATTCGATAAGAACCTCCATACAAATCATTGGTTGAAATCACTTCATCACCCGGATTAAGCATTTTAATCACGCAATCCATTGCTGCTAATCCAGAACCGAAACAAGCTCCAAATTTTCCATTTTCTATGGCGGCTAAGTTTTTTTCTAAGGCATGACGTGTGGGGTTTAATGTCCTAGAATATTCATATCCTTTATGGTTTCCAACTCCTTCTTGAACATAAGTTGATGTTTGATAAATAGGAGTCATAATTGCTCCTGTTGCTGGGTCTGGTTCTAGTCCTGCGTGAATGGCTTTTGTGCCAAATTTCATTTCTTTTTGCATGATTTTATCTGGTTTTTTGGTGTTTTCACAAAGGTAAGTAAACAAACTCGTACTTCGAAATTAGTTAAAGCAGATAATTGAAGTTTTTAGTCGCCAATGCTCTTACCTCGCTTCAGGGTAAAAATAGTATGGAGATTAGGGTTTACTTTAGAGGTTTTTGTTTTGTTCCTCTAATATTAATCAGTTCTATTTGTTGTTTTCTTGGTTTTATCCGATAGGTTAACATCGTATGTTCGTTAATCGGTCCTCGCCTGTAGTTTTTCTGTTTTGATGAGGCTTGTAACAATTCTGGAAAGGTTTTTAAATGCTTAAAAAAGGTTGTAACTTCTTGTTCAAAAGCAATTAACTCTTTTGCTGTCCATGCAGTTTCTATATAATGAAGATTTTAGCATAGCCTTGTGCTGCTTGCTTTGTCCAAACTATTTTGAAAGCCATTTTTTCGGATTAGACATTACTTCCTCATGGTTAATTAATTCTCCTCGGTCTGCTTGTTTTATACCTTCTTCTATCTCCGCTTTTTCTGCTTTACTTATTTCATCCCACCAATCGGCTTTTTCTTGTTTTGCTCTGTATTTTAATAGGCTTTTAAATGCCATAATCAATTCCTTATCGGTTACTTTTGCCAATTCAGATTGTATCCAACTTATTTCCGCTTGTATGTTCATTTTTCTGATTTGTTAAGGATGCTAACAAAGTTAACGATTTTTGATTCATTATTGTTTTGTTTTTTTTGATTTTCTTCATCCTATCGGTTGGGTGTTGTAAATCTTACCTCAATTATATTTTTTAGATTATAAAATTAGTTAAAGTAGGGTTACTATTCAGCCACCTGCTGCCACAAGCGTCCCGCTTGTAGTCTATTATTTTCAAATTAACTATAAATTTACTAAACCTTTTACATTACAAAAATCTATTCATCAAAAAATTGATAATCAAACTGTAAAATAGTTATAAATTCTGTGGCTATTTCTTTGGTAAGTTGTGCTGTTAAAAGCATTTTTCCATCATACATAAATTGGGTTGAAGTTTTATACACGTCATTTTCGTAGGTTTTAATTTCAATAAGATTTCCTATTTCATCATAAATAAAAACTTCTTTTTTAGTAATTCCTTCGTTTAAATTAGGGGTAGTTTGTTTTTCTGCTAATCTTCCTGTTTCGTTGTAGGAAAATGTTGTTTTCGATTTATTGTTTCCAATAATATATTTACTGTAAATTTCAATTAAATAGCCTAATGAGTCATAATAAAAAAAGGTTTCCTTATAACTTTTTCGATAATTATTATAAGTAATTTTTTTGGTTTGAAACGCATTCATTTTCTGATAAGCAAAACTATCGCTGGTAATGATGTATTGTTTTTTTAGCTCAAATTCGTTTTTGGTGGGAGAGTTGTTTTCATCTCGGTAATACGTTTCTTTACTAATGTTATTAGTTGCATCATACGTGTATTTATAAGAAAAATAGCCTTGATTGTCTGTTTTTCTTTTTGTGATAATTTTATTGTCAACATCATATTCAAACGCAATTACACTGGTATCTTTCTTTGTTTTTTGAGTTAAAAAGGTAGAATATTGTTGTTTTAAAGAACCATTCTTATTAAATTCATAATAAAAATCGAGGTCTTTTTTTCTGATAATATCTTTTACTTTTTTGGATGACCAACTGCCTGAAATGATTTTGATTTTATTGTTTTTTATGAATTGTTCATTAAAAAAGGACTCTTCTCCAAAAAGGGTTTTATGAGCATCTAAAATTTGAGCTTTTCCACAAATGGAACAAAAGAAAAAAATGAGAATTATTAATGGTTTTTTCATCTTACTAAATACCATTAAAAAAGATGTTTTACTTGAGTATAAACGTCTTTTATCCCTTCATGAAGTTCAATTTTATGTTTCCAACCCAAAGAATGAATTTTAGATACATCCATTAGTTTTCGAGGTGTTCCATCAGGTTTGGAGGTATCAAAAACTAAATCCCCATTAAATCCAACAATTTCTTTTACACAAAGTGCTAGCTCTTTTATGGAAATATCTATTCCGGCACCAATATTCACAAACTGTTCTTCATTGTAATTTTCCATTAAAAAAAGACACGCTTCTGCTAAATCATCAACATGTAAAAATTCTCTTAACGGAGTACCTGTTCCCCAAATTTCTACTTGAGGTAAATTTTCTTTTTTTGCGGTATGAAATTTTCGAATTAATGCGGGAAGAACGTGAGAATTATTCAAATCATAATTATCATTAGGACCATAAAGGTTGGTGGGCATAGCCGAAATAAAATTGCAACCGTATTGTCTTCGGTAAGATTCACAAAGTTTGATGCCTGCAATTTTGGCAATGGCATAAGGTTCATTGGTTTCTTCCAACAATCCGGCTAATAAATAGGCTTCTTTGAGTGGCTGAGGAGCCATTTTAGGGTAAATACAAGAAGAACCTAAAAACAATAATTTGGTTACTTTATTTAGATAGGAAGCATGAATTACATTGGCTTCTATCATTAAATTTTGATAAAGGAAATCGGCTCTATACACATTGTTGGCGTGAATTCCACCTACTTTAGCAGCAGCTAAAAAAACAAAATCGGGTTTTTCTGTTTCAAAAAAACGATTAACAGCTTGTTGATTAGTTAAATCTAGTTCTTTTGAACTTTTGGTTAAAAGGTTAGTGAACCCATTTTTTTTTAGTTGCCTAACGATAGCCGAACCAACCATGCCGTTGTGTCCGGCAACATAAATTTTATCTTTTTTATTCATTGTAATTCATTACATCATGCCCGCCTTCCAGCAAGTATTTATCTCTTTTAAATAAAGTTAAATCCGATTGAACCATGTCTTTTATTAATTCATGTAACTTATATTTTGGCTTCCATCCTAAGTTTTTATATGCTTTTGAAGCATCACCAACTAATAAATCTACTTCTGTTGGTCTAAAATACTTTGGATCAATTTCTATAAGGACATCACCTGTTTCTGCATTTATTCCTTTTTCATTAACTCCTTTCCCTTCCCATTTCATTTTAATATCCACTTCATTAAAAGCCATAGTAATAAAATCTCTTACCGAAGTGGTTTCTCCAGTTGCTAACACATAATCTTCAGGTGTTTCTTGTTGTAACATCAGCCACATTCCTTCCACATAGTCTTTTGCATGTCCCCAGTCTCTTTTAGCATCAATATTTCCTAAAAAAATCTTTTTTTGCATACCTAATTTAATTCTGGCGACACCTCTGGTAATTTTTCGGGTAACAAAAGTTTCTCCTCTGATGGGACTTTCGTGATTGAATAAAATTCCATTACAAGCGTACATTCCGTATGCTTCACGATAGTTTTTGGTAATCCAAAAGGCATATAATTTTGCTACAGCATAAGGGCTTCTTGGGTAGAAAGGAGTGGTTTCGGTTTGAGGTACTTCTTGTACTTTTCCATACAATTCTGAAGTAGATGCTTGGTAGAATTTTGTTTTCTTTTCGAGTTTTAAAATTCGGATAGCCTCCAAAATTCGTAGTGCTCCAACAGCATCAGAGTTGGCTGTATATTCAGGTGTTTCAAAAGAAACTTTGACATGCGATTGGGCAGCTAAGTTATATATTTCATCAGGTTGCACATCTTGAATAATCTTAATAAGATTTGTTGAATCAGTCATATCTCCATAATGCAAAATAAATTTAACATTTTCTTCGTGTAAATCTGAATATAAATGATCTATTCTATTGGTGTTAAAAAGAGAGCTTCTTCTTTTTATTCCATGTACTTCATAACCTTTTTTAAGCAATAGTTCGGCTAAATAAGCACCATCTTGTCCTGTAACTCCTGTTACTAATGCAATTTTTTTTGACATAATTTTTTTTTACAATAATACTAATTCTTACAATAAAAAAACATCCTATTAAGCTTAATAGGATGTTTTTTCAAATTCTATTCTTATTTTAAGATTATTCCTCCTCTTTATCAAAGTAAACGGCAGTCATATCTCTATATTCCATGGCGTTTGCTGGGAAGTTTTTAACATATACTTGTAGTAAACGTGTATTTTCATCATAGAAAATAGGAAGTGTAGCAGCATCATCAACGGCTATTTGATCTGCCTGACGGTAAAGCTCCATTCGTTTTTCTGTATTAGGTTCTCTTAAAGCAGCATTAAATACTTCATCAAATTTAGAGCTTTGGTAACGAACAGCATTGATATAAGATTTGCTAGAAATATCACCAGGAACATTTTCTCCATAAAGTAAGTTTAAGAAATTTTCTGGGTCAGGATAATCAGCTATCCAACCTGATCTCCAAAAAAGAGCTTTTCCTGTCTCTAAGTTTTCTAAATGTTGAGCAAACTGCATTTGTTCTATAGTTATTTTGATACCTAAGTTTTCGGAAAGCATTTTTTGAACCACTTCGGCTACTTGCACATTTCTATCTCCTCCACCTGGGTTAATTTGGAGTATAATTTCAGGGAATCCTTTTCCATTAGGATATCCTGCAGCAGCTAAATGTTCTTTTGCTTTTTCTGGAGAATAGGCATAACCTTTAACATTTTCATAATCATACCCTTTAAATGGAGGAACAATTCCATTAATGGCAGCTCTTCCTTCTCCTTTTAGTGTATAGTTCACAATAGATTCTTTATCAATGGCATAGTTAAAGGCTTTTCTAACATCAACATTATTAAAAGGAGGTAGTTTATGTTGTAACCCTAAATAAAATACACTCATGGCAGGAACAACTTGCATAACGTAAGGTTTATTTCCGCCTTTTTTTGCTTCTTCTAATTCTCCAACAACATCATCAATCATTTCAAGAGGCAATCTAAAAACCATATCTAAGTTTCCTTTTTTAAATTCTAATAATTCTGCTTTTTTCTCTTTAATAAAAGAAAATTTAATTCCATCTAAGTAAGGCAATTGATTTCCGTGAGCATCAACACCCCAATAGTTTGGATTTCTTTCAAGAATAACTGTTTCTGATTCTTTAATTTTTTTAACTAGAAAAGGACCTGTTCCAACACAGTTTGTTCGCATATCAATACCATACATATCAACAGCTTCTTTTGGAAATACTGAACAAGAAATATGACTAACAATGTTTAAAAAACCTGCAAACGGATACACCAATTGAATTTCTAATGTGTAATTGTCAATAACTTTAATTCCAGCAACGCCACCTGATAAAGGAGCTTTTTTTACAGTAGATTCATAATATTCATTAGCACCAACCACTTTGTCTTTAAATAACCAAAACATTTGATTTGAAGGATCGGATTCGCATACTTTATCTAAACTATATTTAAAATCATTAGCGGTAACTTCTCTGCCTTTTCCATCTTGAAAACAAGGATTATCATGGAATTTAACTCCTTTTCTTATATGAAAAGTGAATTTTGTTGCATCATCACTTATTTCCCATTTCTCTGCTAATGCTGGCAATATAATGGATAAATCTTCTTGATCTAATTTAACTAATCCTTGATATACTTGATTAGCGATTCGGTGAGAAACTACCTCTGTAACATTTAAAGGGTAAAGACTTCTGAAATCTTCAGTTTCATTTACTTTGAAAACACCACCGTATTTCACATCACCTAATGCCGTTTGGGTTTCTTTATTTTTTATGTTATTATCATCACAACCAATAATTAGTGCTATTGAAAAGGCTAAATAAATTATTTTTTTCATCTGTTTATATTTTTTTAAAAGGCAAATATAGTTAATAGATGAGAATATACTAAATTAAATTTGAAAAATAAATCAATTTTTAATTTATCTTTTAAATTTCTTTGATACTAAATTAGCAATTTTATAGTTGATTAGCCATGTTGTAAATTCCTTTATTAATGGTTTTATTTGTAAGTTTATCCTTAAATTATTAATTCCATCATTGAAATTTCTTAACTATATACTATTTTTTTTATTGTTTTTTCATTTGTTTTTTGCAAATGCTCAACAAATTTCAAATTATAGAGCAATTGAAGTTGTTGTTCATAATGATACGATTCAAATAGATTCGTTGAGCATCATTGATAATTCTGAAATTATTTTTTCTGGAGACGTGATGCTCGATTCATCTTGGTATCAAATAGATTATGTTCAAGGCGTATTAATATTAAATCCCCAAAAAAGTAATGAGTTGTTGGGGAAAAAGTTACGTGTTTCTTTTCGAGTCTTTCCATTGTCATTTTCTAAATCGTACCAACATAAAAACAATAATCAGATTGAACAAATTGGCGACATTGCTAAAAATCCTTTTCTTTTTGAATATGAAGTGAAAAATGAAGATATTTTTTATTTAGATGGACTTAATAAAAGTGGTAGTATTTCTAGAGGTGTTGGTTTTGGAAATAATCAAGATTTATCGGTTAATTCAAACCTAAACCTTCAATTGGGAGGGAAAATTAGTGATAACATTAATATATTAGCCTCTATTTCAGATGATAACATTCCTATTCAGGCCGAAGGAAATACACAACAGTTACAAGATTTTGATCAAGTTTACATCCAGTTATTTAGTGATGAATGGAAGCTGACAGCAGGAGATTTTTACTTGGAACGACCTAAAAGTTATTTCATGAATTTTAATAAAAAAGCACAAGGAGGGAGTTTTCAGGTAACCACACCGCTTTCAAAAAAAGAAAATGCAGCAACTACCTCTCCATCAATTAGTGCTGCTGTTTCAAGAGGAAAATTTGCTCGGAATAAAATTAACGGAATTGAAGGAAATCAGGGGCCATATAGACTTAGAGGAGCTGAAAATGAAAATTTTATTATCATTTTATCGGGTACAGAACAAGTTTTTATTGATGGAATGTTATTGAAAAGAGGAAATGAATTTGATTATATTATTGATTATAATACTGCCGAATTGACTTTTACATCCAACCGACTTATAACTAAAGATTCACGTATTGTAATTGAATTTCAATATTCTGATAGAAATTATGCACGAACATTAATGCACATCGGGAATGAATTTGAAAGTAAAAAACTTAGCCTTTCTTTTAATTTTTATTCTGAGCAAGATTCAAAAAATCAACCACTTTTGCAAGATTTAGATGATAATCAAAAACTACTGCTTTCCAACATTGGTGATAGTTTGCAAAATGCTGTTGTTCCGAACATCAGACTGGTGGAATTTGATGCAAATAAAGTACTCTATAAAATGATAGACACCCTTGGTTTCGATTCTGTTTTTGTGTTTTCAACAAATCCTGATAGTGCTATTTATCAGCTTGGATTTTCTTTTGTAGGATTAAACAAAGGAAATTACAAACAAATTCAAAGCTCTGCCAATGGTAAAGTATTTGAATGGCAAGTTCCTGTTGGAGGCATTCCTCAAGGTGATTTTGAACCTGTTATTTTATTGGTTACGCCCAAACAAAAACAAATGACAACGCTCGGAGGAGAATACCGCATCAGCGAAAACTCAAAAATAATGTGGGAAGGTGCTATTTCAAAAAATGATATTAATACGTTTTCCGACAAAAATAGCGGTGATGATGTTGGTTATGCTTTTAAAATGAACACGTTTAATCGAATAGATTTTGATAAAGAAAACAAAAAAAGCTGGCAATTGAATTTAGGAACTAATTACGAATACATTGAATTGAATTTTAGTCCCATAGAGCGTTTTCGATTGGTAGAATTTGAACGTGATTGGAATATTTTAAATGCACAATTCAACTCCGACCAACATATTGTTGGAGCAACTATTGGAATTGAAAAAAAGGAAAAAGCATCATTTACGTATCATGTTAATTACTTAACCAATATCAATGAATTTAATGGAATTAAAAACACCGTGTTAGTTACCACTAACCATAACGGATTTTCTTTAAAAGCAGACGGAAGTTTTTTGAAAACAGATGGATTAAACAATACGGAATTTCTTAGGCATAAAGCAGTTTTAACCAAACAAATGGGCTGGATAGTGTTGGGAGTTGGCGAAGAAACGGAGCAAAATAAAATCTTTATCAATCAATCGGACACCTTGCAAGCCACTAGTTTTGAATTTAAGATACTACAGGCATTTATTCATAATGCTGATACTACAAAAAATAAGTTTATGATAAGCTACAAACAGCGAACAGATAATGCTCCTATAGTTACTGATTTTTTTGCTGCTACACGTGCCGAAGATGTTGAATTATCAATAAGTTTACTTAAATTTAAAAACCACAAACTAAGAAGTACTTTTACGTATCGAAAATTAAATATTGTTTCAACAACCTTGTCCACGTTGAAACCGGAAGAAACGGTATTGGCAAGAACGGAATATAATGGCAAGTTTTTTAAAAATTTAGTAACAACAAACACCTATTACGAAATTGGTTCCGGATTGGAAATTAAAAAAGAATTTTTGTTTGTTGAAGTTCAACCAGGACAAGGTACACATACTTATATTGGCGATATAAACCAAAATGGAGTAAAAGATTTAAACGAATTTGAGGTAGCTGCTTTTCAAGATCAGGCTAATTTCATTAAAATTTTTACACCCACCAACGAATTTATAAAAACATTTACCAACCAATTTAATCAAGGATTTTTTATACAACCTGAAACTATTTTTGGAAAAGAAAAAGGGTTTAAAAAATTAGTTTCTCGTTTTTCTAACAGAACCAACTACAGGGCGAGTAGAAAGGTTGCTAATAAAGATAATTATTTAAACCCTTTTGTTACAGATATTAATGATAGCTCCTTAATTACAATAAACATGGGGATATTGAATACTTTTTATTTTAATAGAACAGATACCAAGTTTGGTGCAGATTATACCTACCAAGACAATAAAGACAAATCGCTGCTAACTAATGGTGTTGATGCTAGACGAACATTGTTAAACACGGTTAAAGCAAGATGGAACATCACTCGTGTTTACACATTAAATTTAATGGTGTCTCAGACTGAAAAAGAAAGTTTTTCAGAATTTTTTGCCAACCGAAATTTTAAGTTAACCATCAATGAAATTGAACCCGGTTTTTCTTTTCAACCGAGTGTGAAAATGAAATTGAGTTTGTTGTTTAATTACAAAGAGAAAACCAATTTACCCGTTTTTGGAGGAGAAAAATCTATTGCTAAAAAAGGGGGTATAGAATTACGCTATAATATTGCTTCAAAAGGCAGTTTGCGAGCCATTTATAATTATATTGATAATTCATTTTCGGAAACAGATAATGCTTCACTCGAATTTGAAATGTTGGAAGGATTGAAAAAAGGAATTAACAATACTTGGGAAGTTTCTTACCAACAAAATTTATCAAAATACATGCAATTGAGTATAAATTATAATGGTAGAAAATCAGAAAACACTAATGTAATTCATGCGGGAGGGGTTCAGGTTAGGGCTTTTTTCTAAAAAAATTTCTTAATTTTTCGAGCATCCTCGTAACAAAAAGAAATTGTAACTTTCCAGTGTTACAGGAATAAAACCCCATCTTCCAGCCATTTTAAAGCTGTCTTTTGGGTAGTTTTCCCTTTTAACTTACTCTGCCACTTCTTTCTGCGACATTTTTAAAATCCCTACTTCCTTTTCGGAAAGGATTCTCCATTGTCCTCGTGCTAAATTCTTTTTGGTTAGTCCTGCAAAATAAACACGATCTAATTTAGAAACTTCATAACCTAAGTGTTCAACCATTTTTTTTACAACGCCACTTTTAGTAGAAGTAAGTTCAACGCCTATTGTGCGTTTATCTTCTCCTTTGCCAATATAGGTAGCAACATCTATTTTTGCAAAACCATTTTCGAGTTCAAACCCTGTAGTTAGTTGTTTTAGGTGTAAGGCAGAAACATTGGTACTGGTTGAAACTTGGTAGATTTTTTTTACATTTAGTTTTGGATGGGTAAGCCTGCGTGCTAAATTATCATCATTAGTAAGTAACAAAACGCCTGTGGCATCTCTTTCCATTTTATCAACAGGAGCAACACGTTGTTTTAGTTTTCCTAATAACTCCAACACATTTCTTCTGTTAAACGGGTCGTTCATCGAAGCAACAAAACCTTTTGGTTTGTTCATTAATACATACACTTTTTGCTCGTTTTTTATTGTTTCGCCTCCATAAACAACTTTATCTGTTTCACTAACTTTAAAGCCCATTTCGGTAATCACTTTTCCGTTTACTTCTACTACGCCTGCCTTAATTAACACATCGGCTTCTCTTCGGGTGCAAATTCCGGCATTCGCCAAAAACTTGTTTAATCGAGTTAATCCATCATCTGCTTTAGGTAAATTTGGTTTTCTTACCGGTTTTTTAGTGAAATCCTTTTTTTGAAAGGGTTTTTTTTTGAAAGTAGCTTTTGCACCATCTTTAGTAGAGGGTTTCTTTTTAGGTGAAGTGGGTTTTGGTTTGTTCATTTTGGTTGTGGATTTTTCTCCCGCAGATGTCGCAGATGTCCGCAGATTTTTTTTTATTAATAGTTTGTGTTCGTATTTAAAATTTATAATTCAATCATTTTTATTTTTTTACACACCCCTGCCCCTCTCAAGAGGGGAATCCAACGCACAATGTCCACTTCCAACTTCCAACTTCCAACTTCCAACTTCCAACTTCCAACTACCGCACTTCTCCACCATTATCAATCACCTTTTCGGGAGAAACAAAAGCCAAGTTGCCTTCGGTATTTTCTGCCATTAAAATCATTCCTTTTGATTCTATTCCTCTAATTTTTCGGGGAGCGAGATTCACTAAAACACTTACTTGTTTTCCTATTATTTCTTCTGGGTTATAGTGCTGAGCAATTCCAGAGACAATGGTTCTTGTATCAATTCCTGTATCAACGGTAAGTTTTAACAATTTATCGGCATCAGGGTGTTTTTCGGCTGTGAGGATAGTGCCAATTCTGATGTCCATTTTGGTAAAATCATCAAACGTAATTTCTTCTTTCATAGGTTTTATTTTTTTCAAGGGAGTTTGCAACAAGGGAGCATGCTCCCTTGTTGATAGTTTTTTTATTTGGGTTTCAATTTCTTCATCTTCAATTTTTTGAAAAAGCAGTTCAGGTTGGTTAATTTGATGTCCTGCAACTAATTTTTCATCTAACGAAATGTTTAAAAATTGAGCTAATTTTGTTGCTGTTTTGGGTAAAAATGGAGTAAAAATGGTTGCCAATCCACCACAAATTTGTAATGCAATATGTAAAATGGTTTTTACTTTTTCTTCATCGGTTTTAATGAGCTTCCAAGGTTCGGTGTCCGCCAAATATTTGTTTCCTAATCGAGCTAAGGTCATCGCTTCGGTTTGTGCGTCTCTAAATTTGAACTGCGTAATTAAATTTTCTACATTTTTGGTTATCGTTCCAATTTGTTCCAATACGTTTTGTGCTTCTACAGAAATTGAATTTAGTTCAGGTACTTTTCCTTCAAAATATTTATGCGTAAGCACTACCGTTCTATTCACAAAATTCCCTAAAATAGCTACCAATTCGTTGTTTACTCGTGCTTGGTAATCTTTCCAAGTAAACTCACTGTCTTTGGTTTCGGGAGCAATGGAAGTGAGTACATAGCGTAACTCATCTTGTTTGTTAGGAAAATCGGCTAAATATTCGTGCAACCAAACCGCCCAATTTCGAGAAGTTGAAATTTTATTGCCTTCTAAATTTAAAAATTCATTGGCTGGCACATTGGTTGGTAAATTAAATTCGCCATGCAGTTTTAAAATAATAGGAAAGATAATGGCATGAAAAACAATGTTGTCTTTTCCAATAAAATGCACCAATTCCGTTTCGGGATTTTTCCAATAATCTTCCCAGTTTTTATTGTTGTTGGCAGCCCATTGTTTAGTAGCAGAAATATAGCCAATTGGAGCATCAAACCAAACGTACAACACTTTTCCTTCGCCACCTTTCACAGGAACTTTCACACCCCAATCTAAATCACGGGTAATAGAGCGAGGTTGCAAACCATTGTCTATCCACGATTTGCACTGACCAATTACATTTTTTTTCCATTGCTTGGGGTTGTGGTGTGGTTTGCCATCTAATGTTCCTTTATCCAACCACTCGGTAAGCCATTTTTCGTGTCGGTTCATCGGTAAATACCAATGCGTGGTTTCTTTTAAAACAGGGGTGTTTCCGCTTATCGCAGATGTTGGATTAATTAAATCTGCTGGGCTTAGCGTTGAACCACATTTTTCGCATTGATCGCCATAAGCACCATCAAAACCACATTTTGGACACGTTCCAATAATATATCTATCAGCTAAAAATTGTTGTTGTTCTTCATCATAAAATTGGTTGGAAGTTTCTTGTGTAAACGCTCCTTTTTGATGTAAATCTGTAAAAAATGCTGCTGCGGTTTCGTGGTGTATTTTAGATGAAGTTCGGTGGTAGATACTAAAATCTATTCCAAAATCGGCAAATGCTTTTTCAATAATTGTATGGTTTTCATCTACAATTTGCTGCGGTGTTTTACCTTCTTTTTTTGCTCTGAGCGTAATGGCAGCACCGTGTTCGTCCGAACCACAAATAAATGCAACATCATGTCCTTTGCTTTTTAAATAGCGCACATAAATATCGGCTGGCAAATACGCTCCAGCAATATGCCCAATGTGTAAAGGTCCATTTGCATAAGGCAATGCCGCTGTTATGGTATATCTTTTACTATTCAATGTTTTAGGTTTGAAGTTTTAATCTTTATTTTTGTGCAAAAGTACATTTAGTATTGTAACTATTTTCATGATGTTAACCAAAAAACTGCCTGTTCTAAAAAAAGGCGATAAAATTGCTCTCATTTCTACCGCTCGAAAAATTTCTGAAGCAGAAATTACGTCTGCAATTCAGTTGCTCCAAACTTGGGGATTAGAAGTAGTGTTAGGAAAAAATTTGTTTGCCGTTGATAATCAATTTGCTGGCACAGTTGAACAACGCATTGCTGATTTACAAGTTGCCTTAGATAACCCTGAAATAAAAGCAATACTATGTGCAAGAGGTGGTTATGGAACCGTTCAACTTATCGATAGCATTGATTTTTCTACTTTTATAAAAAACCCAAAATGGATAGTTGGTTATAGTGATGTTACGGTGCTGCACAACCACATCAATCAAAATTTTGATATTCCAACATTACACGCAACCATGCCCATAAATTTTCCAACCAATACGCCCGAAGCCTTAACTTCATTAAAAGAGGTGTTGTTTGGAAAAATGCCAACGTATAGCTGCAAATTTAATCCACTAAATCACTTAGGAAAAGCCGAAGGAATGTTGGTTGGAGGAAATTTATCCATCATTTATAGTTTAACTGGAACTTCTTCTCAACTTAATACCAAAAATAAAATTTTGTTTTTAGAAGATTTAGATGAATACCTTTATCATATTGACCGTATGATGCAAAACCTGAAAAGAGCAGGAATGTTGGCCAACTTAAAAGGATTGTTGGTTGGCGGAATGTCCGATATGAATGACAATGCCATTCCTTATGGGAAAACGGCTCAAGAAATTATTAAAAATGCAGTTGCTGAATATCATTATCCCGTAGCTTTTGATTTTCCTGCTGGGCATTTAAGGGATAATAGAGCATTTGTTTTTGGAAAAAGTGTGCAACTTACGGTTACGAAAGAACAAACAGTGCTTGCCTACTAACTAGAGTTTGTCCATAATGTCCGATTTACTCATAAATATATTGTTTTTTAGATGTATTCGTGAGTTCGCTTCGCTCAGTTCTGAACCAAACTCTCGACTAAATGGACAGACACTATTTATGAAAACCGTTTGTTGTAATCAAACACTATTTATAAAAAGCATTTGTTTGTATCAAATGCTTTTTGTGTCTTTGATGAAAATTTAAAACAGATGGAACAAGTATTTTACAGATACAACCCATGGTGGGAAAACAATAATACTTTGTTAGACAACTTATTAGATAGAACAGAAAGTTTCGAGTTTATTTTACCAAACATAACCAACAAACAAGTTATTTTTTTAACGGGCTTACGCAGAATTGGGAAAACGAGTTTGATGAAACTTTGTATTAAGGGTCTGTAATGAAATAAACTATACATTTAGCCTTGCTCTTTTGCTCGCTAATTGCGTTGAAAATACTCGCCATAGCGTTGCTATGTCTGTGTTTTTCGTCTTATTAGCAAACAAAATAACTTC
>JAHYJH010000203.1 GCA_019429185.1 Vicingaceae bacterium | reverse complement strand
CTCGCTTACTAACTGTAATTTGTAATGCTCGTCTCATTTTTTACCGCAAAAAAAAAGAAAAATGCAAACCTATTATCAAGCAGACAATATATTTATCGACAGGCAATTGTTAATCAATGCACTAGGTTTATTGGAGTGTTACTACTCAGTAGTCCAAAATAGAACGTAAATGACATTGGCAAGTATGATTAGATAATCTTTTATTCTGCTACTCATACTGACACCGAACTTGTTCCAAAAGTTCGGAATTACACAAAAATAATTGCCTTTGGCAGTTATCAATCTGTGTAATCTGTGGCAAAAAAAGGAAATATAATGAAACATTTTTCACTCGGCACAGCCAAGCAAGTGCGTGAGCATTGAAGAATTCTTTTGATTAATATTTCCAATTTATTTACATAGTTTTACAAAAAAATAAGTGGTGCAGCATACAAAAAAAATTATTATTGGAAGGCAAGACATTGCTGATTTTCCTTTACTAAACATCTATCAACTTCCTGTAAAGATTGATTCGGGAGCTTATACTTCCAGTTTGCATTGTCATAACATCGAAGAATTTACTGAAAACGGCATAAAAAAAATAAAATGCAATCTTTTAGACCCTTCTCATGCAAATTATCACGAAAAAGAATTTATTTTTGACACCTTTTCCAAAAAGAAAGTAAAAAGTTCTAATGGACAAGTTGAAGAACGCTATAAAATTAAAACTGAAATTAAACTGTTTAACCAAATTTACCCCATAGAATTAACCCTTTCTGAAAGAGGTAGTATGCGTTTTAGTGTATTATTAGGAAGAAAATTCTTAACTAAAAAATTCCTAATCGATACCTCGCTTACCAATTTATCTTATAAAAACAGTATTACTACCATCTAACAAAAATTAATTTATTTAAAAACACGAATGAAAATTTTAGTATTATCCCGTAATCCTAACCTTTATTCTACCCGAAGATTGGTGGAAGTTGGCGAAAAACGCAAACACGAAATGTTGGTTGTTAATCATACCAAATGCGACCTTATTATTGAAAAGAAAAAACCTCAAGTGTTTTATAAAGGACAACCTTTAGAAGATGTTGATGCGGTTATTCCTAGAATTGGTGCTTCAGTTACGTTTTATGGAACAGCAGTAGTTCGTCAATTTGAAATGATGAAAGTGTTTACTGCTACTGAATCACAAGCATTGGTTCGTTCTCGGGACAAACTTAGAAGCTTACAAATATTATCTCGGGCAGGTTTGGGATTGCCTAAAACAGCTTTTACAAACTATTCAAAAGATGTGAAATCGATTATAGAGAAAGTTGGAGGAGCTCCTTTGGTTATTAAATTACTGGAAGGAACGCAAGGAGTAGGCGTGGTGTTGGCAGAAAACAATAATGCTGCAGAATCTGTGTTAGAAGCTTTTAATGGGCTCAGAGCAAGAGTTATTGTGCAAGAATTTATTAAAGAAGCTGGTGGAGCAGACATTCGTGCATTTGTGGTTGATGGAGTGGTAGTTGGAGCAATGAAAAGACAAGGAAAAGAAGGAGAGTTTCGATCTAATTTACACAGAGGAGGAAGTGCATCACTTTACGAACTTACTGATGAAGAAGAAAATACAGCATTAAAAGCAGCAAAAGTTTTAGGGTTAGGCGTTGCTGGTGTAGATTTATTACAATCCAACAAAGGACCATTAATTATGGAGGTAAATTCTTCTCCAAGCCTTGAAGGTATTGAAGGAGCTACAGGAAAAGACATTGCCAATAGCATTATTAGATACATCGAAAGACATGTGTAAATAGTTCTCAGTCCTCAGTTCACAAAACCCTCAACAATTAAATATGGATAGTGAAATAATTACACTTTTAGAAAAAAATTGAACGAGGAGAAACTACACTTATTGAAGTATAATATCGCTATCAATATTTAATTTTCGATGTAATGATTTTGCCACATTGAGAGTGATTTCTCTTTTACCCGATAAATAGTCGCTAATTCTTGAGGCATTGGTGTTTAATAATTTTGCCAAATCTTTTTGTTTCAATTTCATTTCAAACATTCTAAGCTCAATTATTTCAATTAAAGAAGGCAGTCCGATAGGAAAATGATCTTCTTCATAAGCCTCAATTAAATCAGAAGTTTTAATAAGTTCTATAATTAAAGGGCTGTTTTTTGGTGTGTTTTTATCAACTAATTTAAGTAATTCTTCTAATCGAATAGTGGCTTTTGCATATTCAGTAGCTGTTATTATAGTTTTCATAATTTATCTATATCTTTTAATTTATCATACTCTTTATGACTCCCTACCCAACGTATAAAAATTCTTTTTAACGAAAATCGGACAATTGCTATAATTCTGTAATGATTTCCTTTAACATTAAATACATACCTATCATTACCCACACTATCAACCGAATTAAATGTTTTCTTAATATCAGAAAAATTCTGCCAATCTGCCTTTTTACTTCTTTTATACCAATCCTGTAAACCAACCCTAGCATTTACATCTTTAATGGAAAAGTCTTTTAATTTCTTAAATGAAATAATATGCATGGTTCAGCTTTGTCTTGGGCAAAGATAGTAATTAAATTCCATATATTGTTATTAAATAACATAAAATGTAAGTTATTTTTATTATACCGC
The DNA here is from genome assembly GCA_019429185.1 of Vicingaceae bacterium. Lineage (GTDB taxonomy): Bacteria > Bacteroidota > Bacteroidia > Flavobacteriales_E > Vicingaceae > BRH-c54. Next base: position 137 of record JAHYJH010000203.1, on the reverse strand, counting down.
AATTAAATAGTCCCGATAGCTCCTATGTTTGCAAAGTTAATTTATAAACTTTTAAAATTTATAGATTTGCAATAATAAAGTGAAGGGAATAAGAGTCTACCGATTGCTAAATAACTCTTGAAGTATATTGTCCGATA
>JAHYJH010000057.1 GCA_019429185.1 Vicingaceae bacterium | reverse complement strand
TTTCGTATCGCACAATTTTAGCTGCTATAAATCGTTTTACAGCCATATTATCATTAAACTATGTTGTGGAAACAAAAAATTGTACTTATTTGTTGTGCCGTAATGCAACTTTCTCAGCAAACCCTAAATAGTGTTTATTCATAATGTATAACTCTCTACCGTCATTGCGAGGGAGGTACAATCAAAGTAATCTGTCCATCTCTACCGTCATTGCGAGGGAGGTACGACTGAAGCAATCCCGAGTACTTGGGATTGCTTCGACTCCAATATGCTTTCCTACGCTAAGCTTCGCAATGACGTTCTTCATCGAACTTCCGACTTTATGGACAAACGCTAATTAAATTGTCTATAAAGCATAATTTTCTCTCTTTGTGTCATTTCTTTATAGGAAGGATGTTGTTAAACAAATTTAACAAAAATTGGAACTACAGGATTAAGAGTGAAGTTCTTTTATAAAAACAAATATACTATTAAACACAAATTGACATAAAAAATTCACTACAAACATACTAATTGTGGCTAAAGCCAAATGAAGTTGATTACGATTTATTACCCCGACCTTAAGGTCGGGGCTATTAAAACCAAATAACACAAGGGCTTTAGCCATATTATATTATTGCCTTTGTTTGTGTCATCACAAACAAAAAAATCGTTTGTGATGACACAAACGATGGCACTGAATATTCACACTAAATCCTGTAATGCCCAAAAATTAAACACATAATTGTTAGAGATACACCATGTTATTTAGATAAATTTGCGTTCTTAAAAAAATTCAGATGAAACGATTTTGGCTTTCTATTTCAATACTTACAGCATTTGTTCTGAATATTGACTTCGTTGTTGCTCAAAATTATACCATAAGTGGAACAATAAGAGATGCTGCTACCAACGAAACTACCGTTGGAACAACTGTTTACGTTAAAGAAACATTACAAGGAACATCCACCAACGAGAAAGGATTTTTTTCTATCACATTGCCAAAAGGAACATACACATTAGTTATTTCTTACATTGGGTATAAGGAAATAGAAATTCCCATTGAACTCAATAAAAACATCAAGATAAACGAAAAGATAGAGTCAACAGCAATCACTAAAGAAGCTTTTGAAGTTGTTGGTGAAAAAGAAAACATAAACACTACCAAAGCCGAAATGGGTACTGTGGAATTAGAGATGGAAAAGGTAAAAACCCTACCAGCTATTTTTGGCGAAATTGATATTTTAAAAACCATTCAGTTGCTACCAGGTGTTCAAACTGCAGGAGAGGGTAATTCTGGTTTTTATGTTAGGGGAGGAGGTCCCGATCAAAATTTAGTGTTGTTAGATGGAGCAACAGTTTATAATGCTTCACATTTGTTTGGATTCTTTTCGGTATTTAATGCCGATGCAATTAATGATGTAAAACTTTATAAAGGAGCAATGCCAGCTGAATTTGGAGGCAGATTATCTTCAGTATTGGATATTTCTATGAATGATGGAGATATGAAAAACTATAAAGTTGATGGAGGAATTGGAGTGATTTCTTCACGGTTAACCATTCAAGGACCAATTAAAAAAGACAAGGCTTCTTTCCTAATGTCAGCCCGAAGAACCTATGCAGGAGATATAGCTCAACCATTTATTAGTGATTCATCAAAATTTAAAGGAAGTAATTATTATTTCTATGATTTTAATGCAAAAATAAACTACATTATTTCTAGCAAAGACAAATTATCGTTAAGTGGTTATTATGGTAGAGATGTTTTTGTTTTTAATAATTCAGACGATGGTTTTGGTCTGGAAACTCCTTGGGGAAATGCCATTGCTTCTTTGCGTTGGAATCATATCTATAACGACAAACTATTTGCTGACTTTACCGCTGCATTTACCAATTATAACTTTGAAGTGAAAGCAACTCAAGATCAATTCGGATTTAGATTATATTCAGGAATTACTGACTGGAATTTAAAAGCAGACTTCAATTATTTACCATCTATTCTTCATCAAGTTAAATTTGGAGCAGCTTATACCTTTCATAAATTTACACCAAACAATGCTGAAGTTAATTCAGGAGATGTTGATTTTAATACAGGAGATGTAATTATTAATTATGCTAATGAAGGAGCTGTTTATGTTTCTGATGATTGGGATTTGAGTGAGAAAATAAAAATTCAAGCAGGTTTACGATACACAATATACCAACACATTGGACCCTTTAAACGGTTTAATAATGATGCATTAGGAAATCCAATAGACACCGTTGTTTACAAAAAAGGGGAAACGGTTAAATACTATCAAGGTCTTGAACCGAGATTAGCAGCTCGCTATCAATTTAACAGTTCGTCATCGTTAAAAGCCTCTTTTTCTCAAAATTACCAATACATTCATTTGGCTACAATTTCCACAGTTTCATTGCCAACAGATGCTTGGCTGCCAAGCACAGAAGTTACTAAACCCCAATTTGCAACTCAATATGTGTTGGGATATTTCAAAAATTTTGCTCAAAACAAATGGGAATCATCTGTTGAAGTGTATTACAAAGACATGAAAAATCAAGTGGAATATAAGGAAGGGGCTTTGCCAAAAGATGACGGAGGAAACAATGTAGATAATAACCTCACTTTTGGAAAAGGTTGGTCGTATGGAGCTGAATTTTTTATTAAAAAACGAGCAGGCAAATTTAATGGTTGGATAGGCTACACCTTAGCTTGGACAAAAAGACAATTTGATGAAATAAATGAAGGAAAAGTATTTTTTGCTCGATATGATAGAATACACGATGCTTCTTTGGTCTTAAATTACGATATTTCTAAACGATTGGTTCTTGGTGCTACATGGGTTTATGCGACAGGAAATGCATTAACATTGCCTATTTCACGTTATTTTATTGAAGGACAAATTGTGAATGAATATGGCGAAAGAAATTCATTTAGAATGGATGCTTTTCATCGAATGGATTTTGCATTAACACTTAAAGGAAAGGAAACAAAAAGATTCAAATCGAGCTGGAATTTTTCTATTTACAATGTGTATAACAGAAAAAATCCGTATTTTATTTATTTTACAAATGAAGGAAATGCATTTGACGGAACATTAGATTTACAAGCTAAACAAGTTTCATTATTTGGCATAATACCTTCAATTTCATGGAATTTTAAATTTTAAAAACAATGTTGAAATACAATAGTTTATTTATGCTCATTATTAGTTTTATGTTATTCTCTTGCGAGAAAGATATAGAAATAGTTTTGCCTGATGCAAAAACAAAATTAGTTGTTGAAGGAAATATAGAACAAGGAAGACCTCCTTTTGTTATGCTAACTAAAACAACGCCATTTTTTTCTCCAACGGATATAAATTCACTTCAAAATTCGTTTGTAAAAAATGCAATCGTAACTGTTTCTAATGGAACAACCTCTGTTCAATTACAAGAAATATGCACCAATCAATTGCCCGATTCTCTTCTTCCTGCAATTGCAGAATTAATTGGAGTTAACTTAGAAAGTTTAAAAACCTTTGGCTTTTGCTTATATACAACATTAAATCCAGCTATTTTTGGAGAAGTTGGTAAAAGCTATACGTTAAGCATCCAATCTGGAAACGAAATTTTAACATCAATAACACAAATTCCATCGTTGGTTTTACCTAATAAATTTTGGTATAAAGACCAACCTGGATTTACAGATTTTGGTTATGTATGGTTTGAATTAAACGATCCTCCTCAAATTGGAAATGCCTACAGAGCATTCACGCAACGAAAAGGAAAAGACAGTCGTTTCATCCCAGTATTAGGCTCTGTTTTTGATGATCAATTTATTAATGGATTAACCTTTGATGGCGTTTTTTTAAGGGGAAAAGAGATAAATTCGACTAACCCTGATGATTTAGGCGAAACAGCAGATTATTTCCAACAAGGAGATACCATTATTATAAAATTCTGCACCATAGACCAACGACACTATAAGTTTTGGGACACTTTTGAAATTGCTGCTTTCAATAGTGGAAATCCTTTTTCTTCTCCAGTAACAATTCAAACGAACATCAATGGTGGTTTAGGTGTTTGGGGAGGCTATGGAGTTTCTTACGACACACTTATTGCAGTTGATTTATAAAAATGATATGAAAGAAATAGGACAAATTGTAGAACTAGAATTTTTGAAAACTACACCTCAAGGAGTATATTTAATTACAGATGAAGAAAATGAGATTCTACTACCTCATAAATATGTGCCTGTTGATGCCGAAATGGGAGATAAAATAGAAGTGTTTATCTATACAGATTCGGAAGACCGACCAATAGCAACAACACTTACGCCCAAATTATTCATTAATCAATGTGCGTTTTTAAAAGCAGTTGACGTTACTCCAATTGGTGCTTTTTTTGAATGGGGAGTTGAAAAAGATTTGTTAGTCCCTTTTTCAGAACAATTTCATAAGATAGAAGTTGGGAAAACCTATTTAGTGTATCTATATAAAGATGAACTATCAAACAGGATGGTGGGTTCTACGAAAGTTGAAAAATTTATAAAAAGAAATTCAATTAGCGTTGTTCAAGGAGATGAAGTTAACTTGTTGGTTTATCAAGAAACAGATTTAGGTTTTAAAGTTATTGTAGATAACAGCAACATCGGAATGCTTTTCAGAAATGAAATCTTTAAGCCCATTCGTATTGGAGATAAATTAAAAGGATATGTGCAAAAAATCAGACCCGATAATAAATTAGACATTACCTTGAACAGTGTGAAGTTACCAAGTTTAGAAGAGTTATCCAACAAAATTTATGAACAGTTGCTAAAAAATAAAGGTAAACTTGAGCTTACAGACAAAAGCTCCCCTGATGAAATATATACTCAGTTTCAAGTAAGCAAAAAAGCTTTTAAAAAAGCAGTAGGATTGCTTTACAGCAACAAAAAAATAAAACTAAATTCCAATAACATTGAGTTGGTGTGATTGAAAAAACTAACAGGTTTCAAAAACCTGTTAGGTTTTGAAAGTTTTGTTATAATTTCAAGATATGGTTTCAATTCCTATGAATTACAAATATAATAGTGCAAAATTTTTTTATAGTGAAAAAAATATAGTAAATTTATATTTGATTTAAGTATTTATCTATAATTAAAAAAAATATCATTATGAGGCATTTTTTATCATATCAATTTTTAGCTTCCATTGCTTTGATTTTATTACTTTTTGTAACTACTTCATTATTTTCCCAGATTCATAATAAGGAAACTCGCAATCCTTTTAAAACAAATGTATTTATTCAAAACCAGGGGCAATTTAATAAATGGATGAAACCTGAAAACAATACTGTTTTATTCGCTATTAATAGTGGAGAGAAAATATTTTTTACTCCAAGTACCTTAATATTTAGATTAGATAAATTTGAGAAAAAAGAGACTGAAGAAAAGGAGAAAAAATACAACTTAAAATATTATTATGTGCATTTAGAATGGTTAGGTAGTAATAAGGATGTGGTTGTGGAAAAAAGAGATAAGGTAAATGGATATTTTACTTACAGTGAAAATGGATTTGAGCATGTTCGAGCAAATGGATATGAGAACTTAGTGTACAAAAATATGTATAAAGGAGTGGATGTTGAATATGTAATTCCTTCCATAGACAGCAATGGGATTAAGTATAAAATTACCATACATCCAGATGGAAATTATCGTTCATTAAAAATGCAGTACCGTGGAGATATAAAAGAAGTAAATATCAACAATGATGGGAATGTTATAATTGAAAGTATGGCAGGACAAATGATAGATCATTTCCCAAATGCTTATTATAAGGAAAATGGAAAATCGATTGCTGTAAAATTTGTAAAAGACAAAAGAGGGTATTTGTATTTTGATTTTCCAAATGGAATAGAAAAAAACATGACGATAATTATTGACCCATGGATTGTAACACCAAACTCATTAACAACGGACAATCGTGCTTACGATGTAGATTTTGATGATGGTGGTAATGTGTATATTTCCGGAGGAACTTTTCCTTATAAATTAGCAAAGTATGATGCGAGTGGGAATTTTTTATGGACTTTCACTTTGCCCAATGGTTTTTCTAATTCAGCAGAGTCTTATTCCGAATTTGGCTTAATTCGACAAAGTGGTTCTGTTTATATCGGAGAGGGATTTGGTGTTCCCTCTATAATAAAAATAAATTCTAATGGTAATTTGATGTTTAATACTCCAATAACAACTCCTAATAATGAGATTTGGACTATCTTTTATAATCCTTGCACAGAAAAAATGTTAGGATTTGGAGGAGGAACAAGTGGATTTGAAAATGTATATTTGTTTAGCGATACCAACCTAACATCTGTCAGTGTGATTAATTCAAATGGTGCTGGAGGGATTTGTTGTAATGATATTACAGATGCTATCATTGATCTTAATGGAGATTTTTATGCATTTAGTGTATCTCAATCAGGAACAACACCTTCTATTGATAATCATATTTTCAAAAGTTTACAAAGTAATTCATACCTAACTCCTCCTGCATTTGATATACCTACTAATTATACATTTGATGAATGTGGTTGTTTTTCTTCTAATTTTTTAAATATTGGAGCAGCAAATATAATGGCACTCAATTCAAATTATCTTTTTAGTTATGATGGAAAAATATTAAACGCATGGGATAAATCAACTGGAGCATCATTAGGTTCATCAGTTGTGAATAGTTCTTATACAGGAGGTAGGTATAGGTTCCACCAAGGTATCGTTGTAGATGAATGTAATAATAAGATTTATGTAGGAGGAAATCAGGCTGTTCATATCTATACTTTTGATGGCACAAATTTCACCCCAATAGGAAACATTACTACTAATATTCCTGATGAAGTATTTGATTTGGCATTAGATCAGGGAAGAAGTCTGCTACACATTTCTGGAAATAATTTTCTATCGACAGTACCAATAACTTCTTGTGATGGATTAACGCTAACTAAAACTGTATCTTGTTTAACCTCAAGCGTAACCGTAACTCCATCAGGTGGCATTTCTCCATACACTTACTTATGGAGCAATGGAAATACTACGAATGTAGTAACTTTAGATAGTGGAACATATACAGTAATTGTTCAGGATGCTTCTTGTATTAGAAGAACAGCAATAGATACGGTTAGTTTAGCTGAGTTGTCAACCTCAAAAGTAATAATTCCAAATGTATTTAGTCCTAATGGAGATGGACAAAATGATTTGTTTAAGGTAAGTGCATCTAATATTTCAACGATTTCAATTGAAATTTTCAACCGTTGGGGAAAACTACTTTATCAATCTAATACAAATGATGGATGGGATGGAATGACAGATTCTGAGGGTGAAATTTCTGCAGGCACTTATTTTTATATCATAGAAGTTGAAGAAGATAATTGTGGTATTAAGAAAACAGAAAAATTTAAAGGGTCATTATCATTACTCAGATAAAATTGAGGAAAATTAGAAATACTCCCAAAATAAATTTCAAGTAAGCAAAAAAGCTTTTAAAAAAGCAGTAGGATTGCTTTACAGCAACAAAAAAATAAAACTAAATTCCAATAACATTGAGTTGGTGTGAAAAAAACCTAACAGGTTTCAAAAACCTGTTAGGTTTAGTATTTTAAACTACCCTAAAAAAGGATACCTATAATCCGTAGCCGGAACAAAAGTTTCTTTGATAGAACGAGGACTAACCCATCTAATTAGGTTAAGGAAAGAACCCGCTTTATCGTTTGTTCCTGAAGCACGAGCTCCACCAAATGGCTGTTGACCAACAACTGCTCCTGTTGGTTTGTCATTAATATAGAAATTTCCTGCTGCGTTTTCTAAGAGTTTGGTTGCGGTGTTTATGGCATACCTATCTCTTGAAAAAATAGCTCCAGTAAGTGCGTATTCGGAAGTTGAGTCTAATAATTTTAATGTTTCTTCGTATTCATTTTCGTTATACACATAAATAGTCATAAAAGGACCAAAAATTTCTTCACACAAGGTTCTGAAATGAGGGTTTGTTGTAACAACAACTGTTGGTTCAATAAAATAGCCTACAGATTTATCGTAATTTCCTCCACAGATAATTTTTGCATCCTCTCTGGTTTTTGTATAATCAATATATGAAGCGATTTTATCGAAACTTTTTTCATCAATAACCGCATTAATAAAGTTGCTGAAATCTTCTGGCGAACCCATTTTAAAAGAAGCTAAATCCGCTGTAACTAAACGCAACACTTCTTCTGAAATGTTTGATGGAATGTATGCTCTTGAAGCTGCCGAACATTTTTGTCCTTGAAATTCAAAAGCACCTCTGGAAATGGATGTAGCAACTTCTTTTGCATCAGCCGATTTGTGTGCCATAATAAAGTCTTTTCCACCAGTTTCGCCAACTATTCTTGGGTATGATTTGTAATTATCAATATTGTTGGCAATGGTTTTCCAAAGGTTTTTGAAAACACCCGTTGAACCAGTAAAGTGTAATCCAGCAAAATCAGGGTGCTTGAAAACAACATCACCAATAACAGGACCACTAGCAAAAACAATGTTAATTACGCCATCAGGCAAACCAGCATCTTTAAATAATTGCATAATAACATGGGCAGAATAAATTTGAGAATTAGCTGGTTTCCATACCACAACATTGCCCATTAAGGCAGGAGCAGCACACAAATTGGCACAAATTGATGTGAAATTAAAAGGAGTGATTGCTAATACAAAACCTTCTAAAGGTCTGTATTCCATTCTGTTCCAAACACCAGGTAGAGATTCGGGTTGTTGCTTGTAAATATCAGTCATGTATTGCACATTGAATCTAAAGAAATCAATCAATTCGCAAGCAGCATCAATTTCAGCCTGAAAGGCATTTTTACTTTGGCAAAGCATAGTCGCAGCATTTAATTTAGCCCGATAAGGACCTGCTAATAAATCAGCAGCTTTTAAAAAAATAGCGGCTCTATCTTGCCAAGGTGTGTTTGCCCAAATTTTTCTAGCCTCCAATGCGGCATCAATAGCTTGTTGAACGTGAGTTGCATTTCCTTTGTGAAAGGAACCTAGTAAATGTTTTGTATCGTGTGGAGGATGCATGGTTACTTGCTCAGAAGAGGTAACTTCTTTCCCACCAATTGTCATTGGAATTTCAATGGTTTTGTTTTTTAGTTCATTATAAACTTTTATCAATTCTTCTTTTTCTTTTGATTCTGGAGCATAACCTAATACAGGTTCATTTTTAGCTATTGGTACGTTAAAAAATGCGTTTGACATGATATGTTTTTTTAGGATTAATTTCTGATATTTTTGATTTTCAAAGTTAGAAACTTTAAAGGAGTTAGCAAGATAATTAAGAAGAAAGTCCCGAAAAAAATAAAAAATTATAAATCCTTGTTTTTACTGCATTGGAAGATAGAAATAATCCACACATTCTCACATTTCTTTTCCCGCAGATAACGCAGATTATCGCAGATTTTTATTTTCAAAATTCCACATTTCCACATTCTCACATCCACACATTAATCATTGTATTTCATCATTATCAGATTGAAACTTAAATCCCAACCTTTTCCCTGTTTTTAGGTTATTTACAGAGGTTACTTCGTTTATTTCGTAAACACTAACTTCTTTCATTGTATCATAATTAGGAGTTAACAAATCAAAATCCATAGAATAAAGTATGGCAGATTCAATGATAGCCCTTATTTTATCATGATTAATTACTTCATGAATGAAATCATTATATAAAAAACCTAATTGTCTTTTTCCTTCAACAAAATAATGCAGGTCTTTGTTTACAAAAAAACGAGCAACTAAATAACCAACATCATTCACTCTATTGTATTTAAAAGAATCTGCTAAAAAATTATATACGTTTATCATTCCACAATAAGAACGAAGAGGATCTTCTTGAACATAGGATGAGTTCCAAATGGAGTGCGATTTATCAAAGTCAAACACATTGGTGTGCATTAAAAAGACTAAAACATCTCCACCAAATTTAATTTGAAATTCAAAATCACTTTTATCAATAAATTCAATAATTACATCTTCATCAACCTTCTCCATTTCTTCTTTCAATTCTGATGAAAGTTTTTCAGCTTCTTGTTTAAACTCCTGAAATAGGGTAATGGTTTTTTTATACACGTCTTGCTTTAAACATGCTTTTTCTTTAAGCGTATCGAGAATTAAGTCTTTTGGAGATTTCATAAAGTCATTAGTCATTAGTCATTAGTCATTAGTCATTAGTCATTCACACATCAATAAGCTCTTGCAAATACTACCCGTTGTTTAGATGGATTTCCAGTTAAAATACATTTTCCTTCTTCCATTTTATTGTTTAAAGGAATACACCGAATGGTTGCTTTTGTTTCTTGTTTAATTTTTTCTTCAGTTTCTGGTGTTCCGTCCCAGTGTGCATAAACAAAACCTCCTTTATTGAGTTTTGCTGTAAATTCTTCCCAATTATCAGCTTTGTGTGTCATTTCTTCTCGATAATCTTTTGCTTTTTGAAAAAGATTTTGTTGAATGTTTTCGAGCAAATGCTCTATTTTAGAAGCAATATCTTGTTGTTGTAAAATTTCTTTTTCTTTGGTATCTCTTCGGGCAACTTCTATTGTGCCGTTTTCTAAATCTCGGGGACCTATTGCTATTCTAACAGGCACACCTTTAAATTCATATTCGGCAAATTTCCAACCTGGTTTTTGCGTATCCCTATCATCATATTTTACTAAAATCCCTTTTGTTTCTAATTGTTTTTTAAGTTGCAAGGCTTGTTCTGAAATTTGAGACAATTGTTCTTCTCCTTTATAAATAGGAATGATAACTACTTGGATAGGAGCTAATTTTGGAGGTAAAACCAAGCCTTCATCATCAGAGTGTGTCATAATTAAAGCACCCATTAGCCGAGTTGAAACACCCCAAGATGTTGCCCAAACAAACTCTTGTTTACCTTCTTTGTTAGCGAATTTAACATCAAACGCTTTTGCAAAATTTTGCCCTAAAAAATGCGAAGTGCCTGCTTGCAAAGCTTTTCCATCTTGCATTAAGGCTTCAATGCAATACGTTTCTTCTGCACCAGCAAAGCGTTCATTTGGAGTTTTTAACCCTTTAATAACTGGGATTCCCATCCATTGTTCAGCAAAAGTAGCATAGACTTCCAGCATTTTTTCTGACTCTTCAATTGCTTCTTCTTTTGTGGCGTGAGCGGTATGACCTTCTTGCCATAAAAATTCAGCAGTTCTTAAAAATAAACGAGTACGCATTTCCCAACGTACCACATTTGCCCATTGGTTAATTAAAAGTGGTAAATCTCTGTAAGATTGTATCCATCCTTTATACGTACTCCAAATAATAGCTTCTGAAGTAGGTCTAACAATTAACTCTTCATCTAATTTAGCATTTGGATCAACAATTAATTTTGAAGGATTTTCAGGATCAGTTTTTAATCGATAATGCGTAACCACAGCACATTCTTTAGCAAAACCTTCTGCATTTTTTTCTTCAGCCTCAAACAAACTTTTAGGTACAAAAAGCGGAAAATAGGCATTTACGTGTCCGGTTTCTTTAAACATTTTATCGAGTTGAGCTTGAATTTTTTCCCAAATGGCATAGCCATAAGGTTTAATAACCATACAACCTCTAACTGCCGAATGGTCAGCCAAATCTGCTTTAACCACCAATTCGTTATACCATTGCGAATAATTTTCTTTTCGTGTTGTGAAATCTTTTGCCATTTTTATTTTTTAGGTACGTTTTTTGATAAAAATAAATTTTAAATCTTAATTTTATAAAGTGTTCAAAATTAATTTTATTTTAAAAAGTAAACGTATGAAATCTTTACAACTTATAATTTTATTATCGGCAATGATTTTTGTCTCTCAATATGCACTCGCACAAGATGATTTTTATAATAATTCAAAAAAACAGAAAACCACAACTAAATCAGCAGTGAAAGATTCATTATCTATTAAAGATTCATTGTCTATTAGTGTTTTTGACGAAAGCTCTTATCTAACCGAGAAACAATATTATGAATTAAAATATGGTGAAAATAACACCTATTCAGAAGAAAACAACGATTTTACAGAAAATGAAGATACAGAAAATGAACATCATCGAAAAACAAGAAATAACCAAATTGCAGGAGAAATTGTTGCCGAAATAATCTATAATGTAGCCATAACTTTTTTAATCATTTGGGGTTCGAGGTAAAAGATGAAAATGGCATAAAGTTTGTTTTCATATCATCGTTAACATTTCTTTAACAAAATAAAATTAAGAAAACTATTTAAAAATTGACGCCATGAAAACATTTAACATCATACCTTTAGTTGCACTACTAACATTGATTAGCTTTACTGCAACAGCCCAAGACGATTTTTACCCTTCTTCTTCCAAAAAGAAAAAAGATAAGAATGAAGCACCTTCTATTGTTAAAGACAATGAGGTTATTGATGATGCTTCTTATTCTACTGCCACAGATTATTATTATGAAGAAAGAAAAAAAGAAGCTCAAGAGGCCTATAATCAAAAAATGGGAATTACAGATTCTACTACCTATTATGAAGATGAAGAAGGAAATGTTAGAATAACAAACAATTATTACAATGGTGATAATTATGATTTTGATAATGAATATTATGATTATGAATATTCTTCTCGTATAAAAAGATTCCACAGACCAACTGGTAGGTATGGTTATTACGATGATTATTACACCAATTATTATTATTATAATTACGACCCTTATTTTTATGGAACAAGCCTCTATGTGAGTTATGGATGGTGGTATCCACGACCTTGGGGATGGAATATCGGATGGTCCTATTATGGTGGTTGGGGATTAGGCTGGGGCTACGGTGGTGGTTGGGGTTATTCTGGCTGGGGCTGGGGAGGATATTATGGTAGTTCTTATTGGATGGGCTATAATCATGGATACAATAATGGATACAATAATGGTTGGTGTGCTGCAAACAACTACTACAACAGTTATGATGGAAACAGTCATTATTATGGAAAAAGAGGTGTTAATTCTTCAACCAACAGTTATGGAGGAAGAGGAGCTGAATCAGGAAATTCATCTAATATCAATACTGGTAAAAAAGCGTTGAGTTTTGGAGAAAAGTATGAAGCTGCTGTTAAAAGTAATCCTTCTTTAAACAATGGAGCAATAAAAACTACTCCTAAAAATGGAACTACTAAGCCTATTACAACAACTAAACCAGGAGGAAACTACACGAATCCAACACCTACTAAAAACAATGGATATGTAACTCCATCGCCAAGAACACCAACTACTAATCCAAGTAATCAACCTAATCAACCTGTTAAACAACCAACAACTAGACCGACTTATCAACCTAAACCACAGCCAAGTACTAAACCAAGTACTCAACCAAGATCGCAGCCTAGGTCAAATAGCAATAAACCTAGTTATACATCTCCTAAACCTAACAATAAGCCAAGTTACAACAGACCAAGTCCTTCTTCTAAGCCAAGTTATAGTGCACCTTCTAGAGGAGGAACTAGTGGAGGAAGTTATAAAGGAGGTTCTTCGGGAGGCGGTTCTAAATCTGGAGGAGGCTCAAGACCTTCAGGAGGAGGTGGAGGAAGAAGTCCTAGATAATGTAACAATGTAACAACGTGGAAATGTAACAATGTGGAAATGTAACAATGTGGAAATGTAACAATGTGGAATAATTTATAGTCTGCAATACTTTTAATCTTATGAAAATAATTAAAAAAATAATACTTGTTTGCATTTTAGTTGCAATACATAGTAAATATAAAGCTCAAAACGAATTTGATGTCTTACGTTATTCAGATATTGAACACTTTGGGGATGCACGTTTTAATGCAATGGGAGGTTCTTTTGGAGCATTAGGAGCAAATATGTCATCTTTAAGTATAAACCCAGGAGGTTTAGGCGTTTATAAAAGTTCTGATTTTTCTTTTACTCCTGCTTTTCATTTAAATGCTACAGAAAGCAAATCATCATCAAATAACATGGGAACAGATGGTAAATTAAATTTCCATATAGGTAATATTGGTTTGGTTGGTGCTTTTAATGCTTCAAATGGATGGAAAAATGTAAACATTACTATAGGATACAACAGAATAAGTAATTTTAATTCAGCTATTTCTATTAATGGAAAAACGAATAATTCTTTTTTAGGTACTTATGCAAATGAAATTAATACAGCAGGAATTACGGCAGGAAGTGATATTGCAAATTCATTTCCTTTCTCTGCAAATTTAGGATATCAGACTTACCTTATTAACCCAATGATTGCCGATTCTACTAAGTTTGATCACGTTTTCAAAGATTCTAAAAACATTAAACAAATCACCAATATCGAAACAAAAGGAGGTATGGGCGAAACTTATTTTGGAATAGGAGGAAACTTTGAAAATAAACTTTATATTGGTGCTACAATGGGTATTACAACGGTTCGTTATGAATATAATCGTATGTATAAAGAAACAGCAGAAGAAAGTGATACCCTTACGGAATTCAAATCATTCACAGTAAATGATTTTGTGAAAACATCAGGTTCAGGAGTAAATTTAAAATTAGGATTAATTTATAGCCTAACAGATTGGTTTAGATTTGGATTAGCTTTTCATACACCAACTTATTACAGTTTGTCTGATAATTGGGATACTCGTGTAACTTCTGAAGATAAATTAGGAGATAAACTAGAGGAACGATCTCCGTTAGGGGCTTTTGATTATGTAGTTACAACTCCTTACAGATTCATTACAAGTGGAGCTTTTATTGTAAATAATCATGGAGTAATAAATGTGGATTATGAAATAGTTGATTATGCTACAGCTCGGTTACGAGAAGATAATAATTTTTCTAGTGGAGCTGATTTTACCATTGAAAATCAAAACATTAAAACAAATTTTCAAACAGCTCACAACATTAGAGTTGGAACAGAGTGGCGTTTAGATCCATTTCGATTTAGAGCAGGATATCGTTTTATGGGAGATCCAATTAAGAGTAGTTTTAATACCGATAATAGTTCAAATATTTATTCTTTTGGGGTTGGTATTAAACAAGAAGGATATTATTTTGATGTGGCATATTTATTAAAAACGTATCAAACTCAAGTTCCAATTGTTGCTGATTATAATGATTTTGCTTCAGTAAATTTAAATGACCATTATATTACTTTTACCTTAGGATTTAGGTTTTAATGAGAGGCTGTCTTTAAAGTCCAACTTATTCAGCATATTTATTGTTTTTCTAAGGTTTTACTCATTGTTGTTTATTTTTTTTATAGGTATTACCCACTTCTGATTATTTTTTTTATAAGTGTGAGTGAGCTCACTTTGTTCGGTTCATGAGCTCGCTTTGCTCGGTTCTTCGTTATTCTCGTTTTAAAAATCAGTCATTTACAAAAGTAAACTCCTTATTTTCAAAACCTCGAATGCCTCGAATTTGGACTTTAAAGTTCAGCCTCTCGACTAAAAAGAAAAACTCTAACTCGACTAAAAAGGCAAACTCTAATTAGGGTTTGTCCATAATGTCTGATTTATTCAAAGCTTTTGAAAAATCGAATCTTTTATTTTTTCCTGATCCATATAAACCTACACTTAGTTATTAACTTTTATAAAAACAACCGAAATTCATTTTATATTTGCATCTTTCAAAAAAAAAAATGAAGTATGCAAAAGAATGTTGTAAAGCAAACGAATTTTAATTTTAAAGGTCAAAAGAGTTATTATAAAGGCAAGGTTAGAGATGTTTATAACATCAATGATGAGCTTTTAGTGATGGTGGTTTCTGATAGAATATCGGCTTTTGATGTAGTGCTTCCAAAAGCAATCCCTTACAAAGGACAAGTATTAAATCAAATTGCAGCAAAATTTTTAAAAGCTACAGCCGATATTCTTCCAAATTGGGTAATAGCTACTCCCGATCCAAATGTAACTATTGGTAAAGTTTGTGAAACTTTTAAAGTTGAAATGGTAATTAGAGGTTATCTTTCTGGGCATGCTTGGAGAGAATATAGTGCAGGAAAACGAATAATTTGTGGTGTTCAAATGCCCGATGGAATGAAAGAGAATGATAAATTTCCTCAACCAATAATAACACCATCAACAAAAGCAAGCGAAGGACATGATGAAGATATTTCTCGTGAAAAAATTATTAAACAAGGCATCGTTTCCGAAAGTGATTATATAAAATTAGAAGATTATACCCGAAAGATTTTTCAACGAGGTACTGAAATAGCCGCTCAAATGGGATTGATTTTGGTTGATACTAAGTATGAGTTTGGTAAAATAGGAGATGTTATCTATTTAATTGATGAAATTCACACTCCCGATTCATCTAGGTATTTTTATAAAGAAGGGTATCAAGAACGCCAAAATAGAGGTGAAAAACAAAAACAACTTTCCAAAGAATTTGTTAGAGAATGGTTAATTGCCAATAATTTTCAGGGTAAAGAGGGACAACAAATACCCGAAATGACAGATGAATTTGTAAATGAAATTTCAGAAAGATATATTGAATTGTATGAAAAAATTACAGGAGAGTCTTTTGTGAAGGAAGACATTTCAACAATTAACAATAGAATAGAAGTTAATATTAAAAAATATTTGAATGAATTGGAAGATAGAGGATAGAAGAAAGTTGTGAGATGGATTTGTGCGTGGGTTTCCCCTCTAGAGAGGGGAGCAAGGGGAGTGATATATTTGGAAGATAAGATTTTGTTTTAACCTCATAACCTCCTAAACTAATTTTTAACCAAAGAAGCGTTGTTAAGTTGTTTTTTTACAGTTGAAATTTCAGTAATTAAAGCACGGTTTTCTTCAGCTCCATTGCCAATAACCAACACATCAGCTCCAGCCAAATAAATTTCATTGGCAGCTTGAGGCGTTCTAATTCCTCCTCCAATTAATAAAGGAATAGAAATTATTTCCTTCGTTTTTTTAATCATCTCTAAACTAACACATTTTTTAGCCCCACTTCCCCCATCAATGTAAATGAGTTTCATCCCCAAATATTCACCAGCTAAAGCAGTTACAGCAGCAATTTCAGGTTTGTCATAAGGTAGCGGATTGGTGTTACTTACATAGCTTGCTGTGGTTTGTGTTCCACCATCAACCAACATATATCCCGTTGAAAGTACTTCTAAATTTGATTTTTTTACAAAAGGAGCAGCAACAACTTGATTTCCAATTAAAAACTCAGGATTTCTACCAGAAATAAGCGATAAAAATAAAATACCATCGGCATAATTGGTAATTTGATTAGGACTTCCAGGAAAAAGAATTACAGGAATGGATGAGTTTTCTTTAATAAATCGAACGGTTTTCGCTAAATCACCAGAGGTTAATAAACTTCCTCCAACAAATATAAAATCAACATCAGCATTATTACAACTAGCAATTGTTTTATTTAAACACGCAAAATCCTGTTTATCAGGATCAACTAAAATTGCCAACATTTTTTTGTCGTTATTCGCTAATTTAGTGATGGTCGTATAAATTTTATTCGCTGACATAAGGTTACAAACTTACAGAATAGTTAAATAATAAGATGAAACTTTATAAATTTTATTGATTTATTGCTAATTCTTAAAAGGTTATTTGGTAATTTTGTTTACCTAAAATAAAAAACTTTATAACTATGAATACTACAAACGTGGAAAAATTACCCTACAAAGTAAAAGACATTTCCCTTGCCGAATGGGGAAGAAAAGAAATTAGATTAGCTGAAGCTGAAATGCCAGGATTAATGGCTATTAGAGAAGAATTTGGAAGTTCCAAGCCTTTGGCAGGAGCTAGAATTGCTGGTTGCTTACACATGACCATTCAAACAGCAGTATTAATTGAAACTTTAGTACATTTGGGTGCAGAAGTAAGTTGGTCATCATGTAATATTTTTTCTACTCAAGATCAGGCTGCTGCTGCTATTGCTGCCACAGGTGTTCCTGTTTATGCTTGGAAAGGATTAAATGAAGAAGAATTTAACTGGTGTATCGAACAAACACTTTTTGCTTTTGAAGGTGGAAAACCATTGAACATGATTTTAGATGATGGTGGCGATTTAACCAATATGGTTTTTGACAGCTACCCCGAATTAGCAAAAGATATTAAAGGTCTTTCCGAAGAAACAACTACAGGTGTTCACCGTTTGTATGAAAGAATGAAAAACGGAACATTAGTAATGCCAGCTATAAATATAAATGATTCAGTTACTAAATCTAAATTTGATAACAAATATGGATGTAAAGAATCTTTGGTTGATGCGATAAGAAGAGCTACAGATGTAATGATGGCTGGAAAAGTAGCTGTTGTTGCTGGTTACGGTGACGTGGGTAAAGGCTCTGCTGCTTCATTAAGAGGTGCCGGAGCAAGAGTTATTGTTACTGAAATTGACCCTATTTGTGCCTTGCAAGCTGCAATGGATGGCTTTGCAGTTAAAAAAATGGATGATGTTGTTGGTCAAGGTGATATTATTGTTACAACCACAGGAAATAAAGACATTATCACTGGTCGTCATTTTGAGAAAATGAAGGATAAAGCCATTGTTTGTAACATTGGTCATTTTGATACAGAAATTGACGTTGCTTGGTTGAATAAAAATTATGGTGCAACAAAAAACACAATAAAACCTCAAGTAGATATGTACACCATTAATGGTAAAGACATTATTTTGTTGGCAGAAGGTAGGTTAGTAAACTTAGGTTGTGCAACAGGTCATCCATCTTTTGTAATGAGTAACTCATTTACTAATCAAGTGTTGGCTCAGTTAGAATTATGGCAAAATGCTGCGAACTACAAAAACGAAGTTTATATGTTGCCCAAACATTTAGATGAAAAAGTGGCTCGTTTGCACTTAGCTAAAATTGGTGTTGAATTAGATGAATTAACACCAGATCAAGCTAAATATATTGGTGTTGAGGTTCAAGGACCATACAAACCAGAATATTACAGGTATTAATTAGTTGAATTATTTTTTAATTAAGAACCGTAACAACTATTTGTTACGGTTCTTTTTTTATCTTTATATGCTGAATTCTAATTCAAAAATTTTTGACAAAACAGTGTTCAGAATGACTGTTAAAAAACACACCGCTGATTTTGTAACCAAACTGCTTAGGCGGATTTGGAATTCATCTTTCTAAATTAAAAAGATTCGTTACTACTCAGCCGCTAAATTACTTGTCTAAAGGACAATAAAAAACAAAAAATGCCACTGATTACACACCACGAAGTAGCATCAACACATCTTGAAAAAATAGATAAACTGTTGATAAATTTTCACAGATTACATACACAGATTTGATTTTTCTTTGAAAAATCTGTGAAAAAACCACGAACGTAGCATCAACACAATATTAAAAAATAAACAAGTTGTTGATAAATCTGTGTGAATCTGCGTAATCAGTGGCAAAGAGAAAAAAATAAGTGGCTGAGTAGTAACAAAGATTCTTCACTTCAATTTGTAATAAAGCGTTGCACTGCTTTAACAAATTATCGTTCTGAATGACGACAGTGCATAGGCTTTGTGCGTTGGAAAAGTCCCCTTTCGGGGGATTTAGGGGGCTTTTATCGCAACAGCGTTACCGTACCTTTTTCTGTTACCGTTTCGCCTTGTTTGGTAGTATAATTTACCACATAAAAATACGTGCCTTCCGATGCTTTTTTGCCTGAGGTGGTGGTGCCATCCCAAATTACCACTTCCGTCATTCCTGAAAAAACAGGAATCTCTCCCAAACTTCCAACTTCCAACTTCCTGCTTCCAACCTCTTGCCCCCACCGGTTAAATACTTCCACTTCCAAGCTTTCTAACAAATTTGCTCCCAAAACCTGAATAACAAAATTATCATTTTCATTATCGCCATTTGGGGTAAATACATTGGGAATAAACACACTCACGTTTTCATTGGCATCTATAAAAATGGTTTTACACACAGTATCGGCACATTGGGGCAAGTTATTATAGGCAATTAAACAGACTTCAAAAGTTCCGCCTTCTGTAAAGAAGTGTTGCGTGT
This sequence comes from Vicingaceae bacterium, assembly GCA_019429185.1. Lineage (GTDB taxonomy): Bacteria > Bacteroidota > Bacteroidia > Flavobacteriales_E > Vicingaceae > BRH-c54. Next base: position 1,259 of record JAHYJH010000057.1, on the reverse strand, counting down.
TGAATGTTGAATGTTGAATAAGCGTATCCTTCGGACCCGTCATTGCGAGGTACGAAGCAATCTCTGCAATAGTCCACTCAAACATATTTGCATTTTGCGAGGTATTAAAAAAGCTTACTTCCATAGGTGCTTTGCCCAAAGATTGGTTAGGATTGCTAAATGGTGCTTGGGGTGCATTGTAAAAACTTGCTGTTATATTGTTAATTTGAGGAACAAAAAGGGTATCGCTTTGCCATGAGCAACCGTTGGCATCAATAATTGATAATTGGTAGTTGAAAATGGATAATTGATTAAATACATTATTGGTTTGAGTAACAGCGGTGCTGGTTTGCAAGTTAGTGAGGGTATAAGTAAAAGGCAGTGTGCCTTGTGGAATAGTACCAACAGTGATACTGCCATTTGCGTTGCCACAAATTTGTGGGGCTATAATAATGGTATCGGGTATAGGCTCGGGACGTACCCAAATTTTAATATGTTCTGTTTTTACACAACCGCTATCATTTTTTATGGTAACAATGTAGGTGGTGGTTTGGCTGGGTGTTGCTATGGGGTTTGCCAACGTGCTATCATTAAAAGTACTAAATGGGCTAAGCCAACTGTATTGCACCCCACCTGTGGCATTGAGTTGTACGCTCTCTCCTTTGCATAAGGTATCTATGTTTGTAGTAGCGGTGGTGGTAAAGGTGTCGCAGGGGGTGGAATAGGATAATATAAATGATGTATATATATTGTATCTTCTTAATGCGTTTACATCTTGCCATACTAAATTAAAATCGTAAGAAGTGATTCCATTGCTAATATAACTTGAAACATCTGATAATGCGTCTGTAGCTGCCATTGAATTATTAGGAAGGTCATCATCCAATCCAAACAGAGTGTTATTTTGATAATAAAAATGTCCTTTAACACCTGCTCCTGACCACAAGCTATTTACATTGTCTGTACCTCCAATAAGTCCTACAAAATTAGAATTAAAAAAAACATTACTACCATCAATACTAAGCAAAGTATCTCCTATTCTATCGCTATGAATTGAGAAACCAACAGGAAAACTATTACTTATAGGATTAACATTAGTGATTAAATAAGACTTATTATTGGAATCTTCTAAATCTTGATTATTAATAATAAGATGATTAGTTTCACTACGTTGTTCCCTATTTTCATTCTTTTTCTTACGAAATGGAGCGTAGCGAAATGAAGTAAGAAAAAGAATGAAACCTTGTTTATATTTGTTAATCTAAAAAACAAAAATATGC
>JAHYJH010000056.1 GCA_019429185.1 Vicingaceae bacterium | reverse complement strand
CTCGCTTACTAACTGTAATTTGTAATGCTCGTCTCATTTTTTACCGCAAAAAAAAAGAAAAATGCAAACCTATTATCAAGCAGACAATATATTTATCGACAGGCAATTGTTAATCAATGCACTAGTTTGTGTTGCCCTTTCAAATTAATAGATAGAGAAAGATAAAATATTAATATTGCAAATAATTTAATCATAATGTTGTTAATTTGATGATTATTTTTAATGTTTTTCAATGATATTGTACCTCAAATATACAAATAAAACCTACGCGTACTAAGTGGACTTAGTATGCTTTTTTTGTGCTTGAAATTTTATTCAATTATTGCAGAATAAGGAGAGGTGAATACTTCAAACTTTTTTGGAATTATAATGTAATTAAAGCTGTTTCCAATTCTTTTGTATCCTTCGGTTTTTAGCAACCCTAAAGAATCATTAATGACTTTATACTGGTACTCAATATAAATATTCTTATCTTCTTCTGAATTGATGGTTTTTTCATATCTAATCCCTGCTTTCTTCGAGATAATTGTAAGGTTAAAGTAATCCTCACAGCAAGGTTTTGTAACTTTAAATACTTTATAATTTGGAGTTACACTGTTAATTTTAAAATTACTTTCTATTACTAATTTGTCATTAAATAATACTTGTATATCAATTTCTGAATCATTGAAACTAGTATTTTCTATAAATACATTTACCTTATCGTTATTGCAGGACAAAAAGAATACTACAAAAATTGTAATTACGAATATTTTATTCACGACAAGAAATTATTAATAAAATCCATTTTGTTCCCCCCGTAAACGCTAAGCTGAAGCGTTGACATTTTAGCAGAGGGCTTAGTGATGTAATTCTTAAAAATCATAAAACAAATATACTATTTTTTTTACTTGGCTTTTGCCTAACCAATGAGCTTGGGTGTACGACAAATTTTCCTTTTTATCATTATTATAGCAAGACCTTCAAGGTTTTCAAAACCTTGAAGGTCTAAATAAGGAAAATTTGTCATATACCCATGAGCTTCGTAATAACGATAGAAGCCTACCCCTTCAACACCTCTATCATGGCTTTGGCTTTTAGCAGACATTCTTCGTATTCTTTTTCAGGGATTGATAAAGCAGTTATGGCTCCACCAACCATAAAGGATAAATATTTTCGACTGTCATTATAAGTGATGCTGCGTATAACCACATTAAAATCAACATTTTTTTCAGGAGTAATGTAGCCTACCGTTCCGGAGTAAATGCCTCTTTTGGTGGCTTCATATTTTTCTATCAGTTGCATAGCACTAATTTTTGGAGCTCCTGTCATGGAACCCATCGGGAAAAGTGCTTGTATAATTTCTTCAAAAGTGGTGTTTTCTTTTACTATTGCTCTAACGGTAGAAATCATTTGGTGTACTTGCGGAAAAGTATAAATACCACAAAGTTCATCTACTTTTACAGAATCTTTTTGAGCAATTTTAGATAAATCGTTACGCACCAAATCTACTATCATTACATTTTCGCTACGCTCTTTTTGGTCGTTAAAAAGGGCTTTTTTTAGCTGCTCATCTTCTTGTTGGTCTTTACCTCTTTTTATGGTGCCTTTTATAGGTTGAGAAATGATATCGCTTCCTGTTTTTTGAATAAATCGTTCGGGAGAAGCACAAAGCAAATACTTGTCATCTTGTTTTACAAAGCATGAAAATGGGGTAGGGGACTTTTTGTTTAATAAGAAATAATAGTCAATAGGATTAATTGCTACATGTTCAGCATAAAATTCCTGACAAAAATTTACTTCATAAATATCGCCCAACTGAATGTGATTTTTTAGTGCTGTTACATTAGTTAAATAGTCCGCTTTGGTAATTCTGCTTGTAACTGTAATGGGTTGTTTTGCTTCAACATCAGCTAATTTGTAAGTCGCAATGTTGTTGAGTATTGCATTGATTTCATTACTAGAATAGCGTTCCTTATTATAATGTAGTTGACTATTTTCTCCTTCTAACACAAATAGTAATTGTGGGGTAAAAAAATGTTTCTCAGGAAATTGAATGCCATCAGGGTGATTGGAGCTTAATTTTTCAATCTGATTTTTATAATCGTAGCTGATAAAGCCAAATTGCCAGTTGTTTTCATCACATTCATTGTTATCGGAAATAGCAATAAAACTTTTGGTTGAAGGATGATTGCTGTTTAGAAAAACAACATTTTTTACATCGCTAAAATAGTGCAATAGTTGTTGCTGAAAAATAATTGTATTGGGTATTTTAATGTCTAAACAGTTCACTTAATCACTTAATAAGGTGGTTTTCTTTTCTCTCGCAAAGACGCAAAGACACAAAGTTTTGAGATTTAATAATTTCCAATTAAAGATTCGTAAGGAATATTTAATTTTTCGTGCAAGCTTCTAATCATGTTAAGGGTAAGCTTTCTTTTTCTGCTAAAAATTTCAGATACTCGGCTTTTGTATCCAATTATTTGAGCTAAATCTTTGTTTGACATTTCCATTTGTTCCATTCTGAACTTAATAGCTTCAATTGGGTCAGGAGCTTCAATTGGATAATGTTCTTCCTCATATTTTTCTATTAATAAAGCTAATAATTCTGCTTCGTCTCCTTCTTTTGTGTTGGCAGGAGTATGAAAAATCTTCTCAAATCTATTTAAAGCTTGATTGTATTCTTCTTCTGTTTTAATAACTTTTACTTTCATAGTTTTTAAATTTTTTCTGCATCAATTTTATCATATTGAGTATGAGTTCCAATAAACCTGACAAAAACCCATTGTCTTTCGTAGTTAATTTCAATAATGAGTCTGTATTTATTACCACAGATATTAAATACAACTCTACCGCTTTTTAAAATACTTGCTTTTGCATATTCAGCTTTAATGTCTGTTGGGTTTGTCCAATTTGCTTTAGATGCCTCTTTGTACCAAGTTTTAAGTTGTTGTTCGGCATCATTGTGTTTTTCCCAAAATTCACGCAATATCTTTTTTGCAAAAACTCTCATTAACAGTCAAATTTTACGACAAAGATACAAAATAGTTACCAAAATGGTAATTTTCTAAATAATAATTTGATTTAACTCTAAACACAAAGCGTATGCTTATTTACCTTTCAATTGCTCATCAACAATAGCCAACCCTTCTTCAAAAGAGCAAGGATTGTAGCCCAATTCATTCATGGATTTATCTAAAATAAATCCTGTTTTTGCAGGGCGTTTGGCAGCTTGGTTGAGCGATGAAGAGGCTATTGGAGTAATGATGGATTTATCATACCCATAAAAATCAGCGACTTTATACACTAAATCAATAATGCTCATGTTTTCTTTTCCCGAAATGTGAAAAATTCCTGTGGCTTTTTTTTGAGCGATTAACCAACAACCCATCGCTAAATCTTCTGCCAATGTTGGTGAACGAAATTGGTCGTTTACAATAGTTAGCGGATTTCCTTTTGCTAAGGCTTCTTTTGCCCACAACACAATGTTAGAGCGGCTCATATCATCAACCACTCCATAAACTATTATGGTTCGGGCGATGCTCCATTTTATGTTGGCTTGTTGCAACAATTTTTCGGCTTCAAATTTTGATTTTCCATAATAACTCAGTGGATTGGGTAAATCGGTTTCTTTGTAAGGACCATTTTCGCCATCAAACACAAAATCGGTTGATAAATGAATAAGATGGGTGTTGTGTTTTTCGGCAGCCTTAATTAAATAACTAACTGCATCAACATTCAACTTCCAACATTGTTCTTGTTGCGTTTCACAAGCATCAACATTGGTCATTGCTGCGGTGTTAATTACCACTTCGGGTTTAAATTTAGTAAAAACTTCGTTTATTTCATTTTGACTGGTTATGTCTAAAGAATGATACGTATAACCTTTGGTAAAAGGGGTTCTGTTCTTTCCTGTTGATGTAGCAATAAGTTCTACATCATTTTTGCCAGCGAGTAGTTTTACTAATTTCTGTCCTAACAAACCGTTACTTCCTGTGATTAAAATTCTCATGTGTTTAATTTTTTTATAGTTACACACCCCTGCCCCTCTCAAGAGGGGAATCCAACGCACAAAGCCAGTAATCATTCTCCTGTGTGCCAACTTTTCTTTACCAGGGATGTTTCATGCGTGTTTAATTTTCAACAAAAATAGTAAAATAGTAAGGGGAGAAGTTAAGTATGATTGTTAATTTGTTAAAAAAATGGATTGTTAAAACAGCATTAAAAAGATTAATATTCCACCTCAAAAAAAGTACTTACTATTGAAATTTGCTTAGCATTTCCTAATAAATACAAGGTGTCTTCTTGTTGAATAGTTTCATCAGCAGCTATATCTGTTATGTACTTTTCATTTCGCAGAATAGCAAGTAATGTAACGCCATATTCACTTCTTAACGAAGATTTACTGAGCGTTTTACCCACAATTTTGTTGTTTCCTTGTTTAACATAAACCGTTGCAATTTCTTTTTGATTGTTATAACTATTAGCGGTGGGTTCGCTTTTTTCATTGGAAGCAGAAAATGAAGCTAGCATTTCGTAGTTTCTGTTTCTAATGTAATTTACAAATTGTTTTATTTTGTGGTTTGGAACGAGGTATTTTTGTAGCACACGGGTAAAAATTTCGATAGAGGTTTCAAATTCTTCAGGAATCACTTGATTGGCACCAGCCAACATATTACCTTCAATTTCATTAATATATCGGGTTCTAACTATGATGTATGCTGTTTTTGTAAAGGTACGAATTGCTCTAACAATTTGCTTAGTAGTTTCGGGCGATGAAATGGCAACCACAACTACTCTTGCTTCATGAATATGCACGTGTTTTAATATCACATCATTGGCAGCATCACCATAAATAACATTTTCATTTTTGGCTTTTCCTTTGGCAATGGCGTTTGCATCTAAATCTACAATTAAATAAGGAATTTTAGCTTTTTTGGCTGCTTTTGCTACATTTTCGCCATTTAATCCATAACCAATAATTACTAAATGATCGTGATAGTTTTCATCTTCAATTTTATGATTATATGCTTTTCCGTTAGTAATTGATTTTAATCTTCTTCGCACATTTTTTGGAATAGGGGTTTTAATTAAAAAATCGGTTATTTTAGTTGAATAATTTAATACAAAAGGAGTTGCTCCCATTGTTATGATAGAAACTGCTAAAAAATGTTGGTAAATGGTATCCGAAAGTAATTGATATTCCATTCCTGTTGCTGAAAGTAAAAAAGCAAATTCTCCTACTTGAAACAAGCTTAACATGGTTAAAAAGACAGTTCGAGGCGGATATTTTAATAGGAGAACGGTTATGCCAATAACTATCATTTTAAGAATGATAACAGCAATGGCAATGAGGTGGATAGAAAGCAAATGATGAATAAAAAAATCTAAATCGAGCAACATACCTATCGAAACAAAGAAAAAACTGATAAAAATTTCTCTGAAAGGCAAAATATTGGCTGTAGCCTGATGACTGTAATCCGATTCTGAAATAATTAAACCTGCAAAAAAAGCTCCTAATGCCAATGATAAACCAACAACCGATGTTAGCCAAGCGGTTGAAAAACAAAGCACAATTATGGTTAAAATAAATAATTCTTTGCTTTTGGCTTTTACCACCGATTTGAATAATAACGGAACAATGTATTTTCCTAATAAAAAAAGTACGACAAGAATCCCAACAAGTTTAATAACTAAAATAAGTAATTCGTTTAATGGATCTTCCGATTGACCTGCCAACAAAGGAGTAACCAACATCATTAGCACAACAATAAGATCTTGAAAAATTAAAATTCCTACGGTTACTTTTCCGTGTGGGGAGTTAATTTCTCCTTTTTCTTGGAGCATTTTTAACACAATGGCGGTGCTACTTAATGAAAATAAAAAACCAATAAAAATAGCACTTTGAATTGAAATTTCTAACCATGTGGCACATAAAGTAGTAAGCAAAATTGTGCCTCCAACTTGCATTAAACCACCCCACAATACGGTTTTTTTTATTGAGGCTAACCCTTTTAACGAAAATTCGATTCCAATAACAAACAACAAAAAAATGATACCTATTTCTGAAAGTAATTCTACTTCATGCCCTGCATTTACTAAGTTTAAACCATGTGGGCCACTTACAATTCCTGTAATTAAAAAACCTAAAATAGGTGGTATTTTAAACCGATTAAAAAGTAAAATAATTAAAACGGATAATCCTAAAATAATTACTACGTCTTTTAATAAAGGTATTTCCATAAATAAGGGTTAGTAGTTAGGAATTAGGGGTTAGTAGTTAGGTGTTAGTAGTTAGGTGTTAGTAGTTAGGTGTTAGTAGTTAGGATTTAGGAGTGATAATAGTTTACAATTTACTGACTAATGACTTACTCCTTAAGCCTAATACCTAATTTTCACAAATCCCAAACCGACTTTCTTTTTCTAAATTTAAAATATTCTTTATGATCTAAAATAAAAGCCATGATTAGATAAATAATTAATGGAGAACCTAAGGTAAGAAAGGAAATGTAAATAAAAAACATACGAATACTGCTCGATTTTAGATGCAATTTTTCTCCCCACCAAGCACAAACGCCAAAGGCTTTTTCTTCAAAGTAGGCTTTTATGTTTTTTATCATTGCACTAAAAATTAGTTAAAAAATCATGCACAAAGGTAATTTTTTTTTATCAAAAAGCAGCTAAAAGTTTAACTCCAACTTGACAGTTCAAGCATTTTTTTTGTGAGCAGTAATTTGTTTTTAATTCAATGAGTGCTTGAGTTGTTGCTGAATTAGTTGGCTCAAAGCCTATTGCTTCCCAACTTGCAATTATGGAATTTGATTCCGCAGGGGTTTGTTCCAATAATTGCAATGCTAAATTGATGTGTTTTTCTTGTTGTTGTAATTTGCCATAAACAAACAAAAAAGGAGCAACTACATTTATAATGATAATGTTTAACATGGTCTTTCCCATTTTTTTTGGTTTAGATTTAGACACAACCCCAAATTGATAGTGGGTTAACCAATAATCGGAAGCAGATGTTTGAAGGAGTTGTTGAATTTCTTTTACATCACTTAACTCCAAAATTCTAGAGAAAAGTCGGGAATGTTTTTTTAGCAACATTGCCAACTGACTGATGCGTATGGTAGGAAAATTAGAAGGTCTTAACTTGGAGAATTTCCAAGTTACTTTTTCAATAGCTTGCAACTGAAATTTAGCTTGTAAGAAGGCATATTCTTTTTTTAATCGTTGAAAATAATCGTCATCCAAATTTTCATTCAAAAAACCTGCTTGTCCAAACAACAATGCTTCAATACTAATAAGTTGAGGATGTTTTTCTATAATTTTTAAAGGCGTATTTTGAGCCAATTGTTCAAAAGGAATGGAATTTACATTCAGTCCGAAATACTTAAACAGAAAATGATAGAATGTTTCATCTAAATTATTTTTATTCTTTTTCAGATGACTCTTAATTAATTCTGTTTTTCTTTCCAAACGCTCTAACAACAACCTTTCTAACCAGTTAGCAAATTCAAATTTTGAAATTTTGGTTGCTTGATTTCCACATGGAATTTTATTTTTGGAATAAATTAATTGATGATAATTGTGCAATAAATCCAAGTCAATGTTATCTTTTAGCTCCAGGGTTGGGATGGTGTTGTTTTTGGTGTTTTTCACTTCTCCATTATGCTCGAAAACCACATGCAAAATCACATTGTCATAAGCATTGTCTTTTTGGTGTTTGTGTGCATTCCAATCGGATGATTTGAGGTGAATTTCTACATTTCCTGCCCATATAGTATTGCCAATTTTAAGTTGAGCATTAAAAAAATCAGGCCCGGAATCTTGGTTGTGCAACCCTACTTTAATAATTTGAACAGGCTCTCCATTAGTAGTAATTAAATCTTGCGATTTAAAGCGTTTGAACTTCCAAATATAATGTAAGAAATCTTCTTTAAACATAATCAGTTTATAAGGTTAAAAGGGTGTCGATAGAAGTTTATTTCATAGAATTAATTCAATAGTTAAAGATTAAAATTACTTTTATTTTTTAGTTTGGAAGCCCAACTCCAAGCCAATAATAAAACAGCCAACGCAGCAAAAACTCGACCTATCCAATCGCCTGATTGTGCATAAAAAGTTTGTTTGTTGTTAAGGTTAATAGTTCCTATAACTACAGCTTCTTCCCACCAATTAGTCGCTTGCAATACATCTCCTCGTTGGTTTATAAATCCTGAAATTCCTGTGTTGGCACTTCGGGCAATGCTTCTTCGGGTTTCAATTGCTCTCAATCGAGCATAAGCCAAATGTTGCTTGTAGCCTGGCGAATCATCCCACCAACCATCATTGGTAATGATAAAAACCGCTTGAGCTCCTTTTTTTACATAAGTTGAAAAATATGCCCCATAAATAGACTCATAACAAATTACAGGAGCAATTTTTATGCTGTCATTTATGAAGTTAAAGGCTTCTTTTTCAACACCTAAACTTCCCATTGTTCCGCCTAAGTTAATAGCAAAACTTTCTAAAGGACTAAACAAAGTTGGGTAAGGAATTTTTTCCACTCCCAACACCAATTTAGACTTGTGGTAAATTTGCATTTTAGCAACATTATTAAGTTGCAACGCTGAATTATATACATCATACCAACCTCCAGTTTGTTTGTCGTATCGAACAGTTGGTGTTGGTTTTAGCTCACTTTTTGGATATTCAATGTAGGTGGTAGCTCCTATTACAAAGGTGAGGTTTGGATAATTGGAAATCCATCTGTTTATCGTTTGCAATCCATAGCTTTCTTCGGGATAATTTTCAACAAAAGCCCTTGGAATAGCTGTTTCAGGGGCTACAACATAAGCGGTTTTGGATGTTACTTTTTTTGAAGCCAATTCCAAAATTCGTGTAGTTTGCTCTTCTTCGGTTAAGCCTCCAAACTTTTCGTTATAAGGGTCAATGTTAGGTTGAACAATAACTATTTCAATAGGATTTTCTGTTTCTATGTAGTTGTTGTATGTAATAAATGAATAAACAATAGGAGTGAGAATAACAACTAGCGTAACAATAATTACTTTTATTTCATTTCGTAATTTATTTCCATTAATTAATTTTAGTAAGAAATAAAAAAATAATAAATTCACAAGCAAGACCCATAATGATCCACCTAAAACACCCGTATATTCGTACCATTGAACAATTTTTGGCTGATTAGCAAAGGCATTTCCAAGTGTGTTCCAAGGATGTGAAAATTCCCAATTATAATGCACCCATTCAAAACCTATCCAAAAAACCACCAAAGCGATATAACCTCTTTTGTTTCCTAGGTATTTTTTTGCAGTGTGAAACCATAAAAAAATAGTTGCCATAAACAAAGAATAAAGCACCTCAGCCATTATCACTCCTCCTTCCGATGAATACCAAATCCACCAAGTGGTGAACGTATTGAAAACGAAAAAAGAAATGTAGGCATATAAAAATACGTGCAATGAAGTGTTTTTTTTCAATTGCAAGGAAACCGTATGTTCTACATATAATAATGGTAGAAAACCAATAAAAATCAAAAACGTAAAACCGCCTGTTTCAGGCCATGCTAACCCAAGTAACAAACCGCTTAAAATGGATAATCCTGTTAGTTTAATGTTCATGCTCAATGGTTAATAGTCAATGGTCAATGGTTAATGGTCAATAGTTAATAGTCAATGGTCAATGGTCAATGGTCAAAAAACAAATAACAAATAGTTAATCGTAAATCAAAAATCGCAATTCGTAAATCATTAGACTTCCATTTTCACTCGCAGCAATTTTGTTAATTTGAGAGCTACATCCAAAAATAAAATTTTCGGATTGGCATTTCGTTCAATATGATAAACGGCATCATTAAATAATTCAATGGTGTCCATACAATTTGTTCCGTGAATGTAGGGAGCAAATTTTTTTAAAAATTCAGCTTCTTTACTGTTTTTTTTAGATAGTGCGACATCTCCATAATTCATAATTAAACTTTCTCTAAACAAATGTAATCCATAAATCAGAAATTGTTTTTGCTTTTCTCTACCTATTTTTGCCATTTCATCAGTCCAATCAATTAAACCAGGTACGTTGCCAACAAAAGCAGATCGCATGAGTTGAACAAACGTATTTTGAAAAAACTCAGTATCATCACCTTTTTCAATAATGCGAATAAGTTGATTTACATTTCCATCAGATAAACGAGCTATATTTTCGGCTTTGTCTTTAGGCAACTGATATTTTTCAATAATATAATCTGTCAATTCTTCTTCATTAATGGGGTTTAATTTTACGAGCTGAACGCGAGAAATTATGGTGGGCAAAAGTTGCTCTGCAAATGATGCAACAAGTAAAAACAATGTTTTTTTAGGTGGTTCTTCTAAAATTTTTAATAATTTATTTGATGATGAAGCATTCATTTTTTCTGGAAACCAAATCAACATTATTTTATATTCAGCTTCATACGTTTTGAGGCTCAATGCTTTTAATATATCACTGCTTTCTTTGGTGTTAATAAGCAATTGCTTATTGCCTGTTTCAGCAATTTCTTGCCAATCAGCTAAGGTAAAATAAGGATTGTTTAAAAAAGCTGCTCGCCAACGATCTAAAAAATTGGCACTTACAGGGTCTTTCTTTACTTTTTCATTGGTTGCAACAGGAAAAACAAGATGTAAATCGGGGTGAACTAATTTTTGAAATTTAATACATGACGGGCAAGTTCCACAAGAGTCTTCCGCACCTTTTTGCTGGCAATTTACATATTGTGCATAAGCCAGTGCCATGGCTAAATTGCCACTTCCCTCTTTTCCTAAAAACAATTGGGCATGGCTAATTCTATCATTATTAATAATGTGTAGAAGTTTTTTCTTCGTTTCTCGATAACCGACTATGTCTTTAAAAAACATCTTTTTTTTAAATTTTATTCTGTTTATTAAAGGGCTAAATTAAGAAGAAATTTTACCTTTGCAACTTAAAAAATCATTCTTATGCAAACGATAGATAACTACAATTTTTCAAATAAAAAAGCCATTGTTCGGGTAGATTTTAACGTGCCTTTAGACAAAACTACGTTAGAAGTTACTGACAACACACGAATTACGGCAGCAATTCCTACTATAAAAAAAATTTTAAAAGATGGAGGTGCTGTAGTTTTAATATCGCATTTAGGCAGACCTTCAGGAGGTTATGAAGATAAATTTTCGTTGAAACACATTGTTTCTGCTGTGGAATCAGCTTTAGGTCAACAAGTTATTTTTGCTGGTGATTGTGTTGGAAAATCTGCTTTTGAAATTACGAGCAACGCAAAACCTGGAGATGTTATTTTATTAGAGAATCTTCGATTTTATAAACAAGAAACTTCTGGAGACGATACCTTTACCAAACAATTAGCAAAACATGGCGATGTTTATGTAAATGATGCTTTTGGAACTGCCCATCGTGCTCATGCATCCACAACTGTTTTAGCTAAGTATTTTCCTAACGATAAGATGTTTGGATACCTCATTGCCAAAGAAATTAAAAGTGTGGACAAGGTACTAAATAGCCAGCAAAAACCACTAACCGCTATTGTTGGAGGAGCAAAAGTTTCTTCTAAAATAACAATCATCACACAATTACTTGATAAGGTTGATTATTTGATTATTGGCGGTGGAATGGCTTATACTTTTGTTAAAGCTCAGGGTGGAAATGTAGGAAATTCATTGGTTGAAGATGATTATTTAAGCACAGCTCTTGATATAATGAAAAAAGCAGAAGCGAAAGGAGTTCAATTATTACTTCCTGTTGATACGCTAATAGCCGATAGTTTTAGTAATGATGCTGCCATTAAAACCTGTGCTATAGATGCTGTTCCTGATGGTTGGTTAGGATTAGATATCGCTTCATCATCTATTGAGTTGTTTAGAAAAGCCATTTTAGCTTCAAAACTAATTTTGTGGAATGGACCCATGGGCGTTTTTGAAATGGAGAATTTTCAACAAGGAACCATTGCTATTGCACAAGCCATTGTAGAAGCAACAGAAAATGGAGCTTTTTCGTTGGTAGGTGGTGGCGATTCTGTTGCAGCCATTAATAAATTTAATTTGGCAGACAAAGTGAGCCATGTGAGTACGGGGGGAGGAGCAATGTTAGAATATTTAGAAGGTGTTACCTTGCCTGGTATTGCTGCAATTTTGGAGTAGGGAAGATATCTTTTTTTTTGATTTTTTTGATTTTAAAAATAATAAGATAGCAATAAACCCGCAGAAGAATTTACATCAAAACCTCTTCTTGAAATACCATTTTTAGAATTAGTAAGAAAATTAGTTTGCGTACCACTAACAGGCGTATCGCTCAAACTTTCACTTTGATCTCCTCCTCTAATCGATAAAAGATATCCTAAATTTACTTCAGCACCAATACTCAAGCGTTCTAAAAGAAATAAGTTAAACCCAGAAACTACATTTATACCAAAAGTAGCACCTCCATCTTGTTGTATGATGCGTTGAATTTTTTGAGTACCTAATTTATCTGTTATGTTTGTTGAAGCATTAATTTTTGTATTTCCAATTCTTCCAATCAGTAATTCTGCTCCTATATAAGGATCTAACCTTTTTGTTCCTTTAAAGTGCATTTCATATCCCACAGCCAACGAAAAATCAAAGCGAGTTTCAATTGAATCTACCTCTCTCCAAGCTCTATTGCCAGATGGAAGTGAAATACTATCTGCTTTAAAATTATTGTTTCTTATGGATGTAAGTCCCAATCCTAATCGAAGTACCCTGTCATTAGTTAAATGATGTTTCACCAAAATAGTATTATTGTTGTTCACGTCTTTTTGAGTTCCCAACGAAATGTTATTGATAAACCCAGTTAAATTCAACACCACACCCCAATCTCCTTCTCTAGATTTTAATGTATCTGTTGTCTCTTGTGCTGTTATAATATTACTTATAAATAAAAGTGCAATTGCAATTAAAATGTGTATGTTTTTCATAATTAATAAATTTTTTAGGTAATAACTCCTATTAAACTATTTTAGTATATCTGTGGTAAAACTAATTAATTCTTTAATTTCATAATCTGAAAATATAAAAAAATAAATATAAACACATGAAACGTATTGGTCTTATCTCTGACACACATGGATTTTTACCTTCCAATGTAGAAAAATTTTTTAGTTCATGCGATGAAATTTGGCACATTGGTGATGTTGGCAGTATGGATGTGATTGAGAAGTTAGAAAAAATAAAACCTTTAAAAGGGGTTTATGGCAACATTGATGGACAAGAAATTAGACAAGTCTTTCCCAAAAACCTACGGTTTATGTGCGAAGAAGTAGATGTTTGGTTAACCCATATTGGTGGCTATCCAAAAAGATATCATATTGATGTGAAGGATGAAATTAAAAGAAATCCTCCCAATTTATTTATAAGCGGACATTCTCACATTTTAAAAGTGATGTATGACCAACAACTTGATTTACTACACATTAATCCAGGAGCTGCAGGAAATCAAGGGTTTCATAAAGTAAAAACAATTATCAGGTTTACTATAGATAAAAAAGAAATTAAAGATTTAGAAGTGATAGAATTAGGATAATATGTGTCAAAAACCTCTTGAATAACCTATTATATTTGGCTAATTTTGTCTAACTATAAATTAAGAAAAAGACATCATGAATCCATTATTAGAAAAATTTAACACTCCTTTTAGTACACCTCCTTTTACTAAAATTAAAAACGAACATTTTAAATCGGCTTTTGAAACAGCCATTGCTTTAGCAAAAAAAGAAATTGATGAAATTGTTACTAATTCAGCAGCTCCAACTTTCGAAAATACCTTGGTTGCCTTAGATTTTAGTGGAGAATTATTAGAAACCATTTCTCATATTTTCTTTAACCTAAATTCCGCTGAAACATCAGAAGAAATTCAGAAAATTGCAAAAGAAGTTTCTCCTTTGCTTTCTGAATTTAGTAATGATGTGGGGCTAAATCAAGCCCTTTTTGCAAAAATAAAAATCATTTATGGCACTAAATCAACCTTAAAACTTACTCCTGAGCAAGAAATGTTGTTGGATAAAACTTACAAAAGTTTTGTGCGAAATGGAGCTAATTTGAATGATACAGATAAAACTAAACTTAGAGAAATTGATAAAAAACTTTCTGAACTCTCACTCAATTTTGGCGAAAATGTATTGGCAGAAATTAATAATTACGAACTACTTTTAACCAACGAAAAAGAGTTAAGTGGTTTGCCCGAAGGTGTAGTTGAAGCTGCAAAAATTTCGGCAGAGCAAAAAAACAAAGAAGGATGGTTATTTACTTTAGCAATGCCAAGCTACATTCCTTTTATGACTTATTCGGATAATCGTGAATTAAGACAAAAACTGGCAAAAGCATCAGGGTCAAAAGGATGCAACAACAATAATTTTGATAATAAAGAAAACGTACTTCAAATCGCCAAATTTCGACACGAAAGAGCCAACCTATTAGGGTATGAATCTCATGCTAGTTTTGTTTTGGAAGAGCAAATGGCAACTTCTCCTAAAATTGTAACCAATTTTTTAGAAGATTTATTAACCAAAGCAAAACCTATTGCTGTTAAAGAATACAATGAACTTTGTGCTTTTTCTAAATCCATTGGTGGTCCTGAAAAATTAGAAAGCTGGGACAGTGCTTATTATGCTGAAAAACTAAAACAAAAGCAGTTTCAATTGGATGATGAACAGCTTAAACCTTATTTTAAATTAGAAAATGTTATACAAGGAGCTTTTTCCGTTGCGAGTCGATTGTATGGGTTGAATTTTACCGAAATTTTTGATGTAGAGAAATACCATGAAGATGTTAAAACCTATAAAGTAACGAATGAAAATAATGAATTAGTGGCTATTTTTTATGGAGATTATTTTCCAAGAGAAGGAAAAAGAAATGGTGCGTGGATGACTTCATTCAACAGTCAATACATTAAAAATGGGATTAATCAACGTCCACAAATTATTAATGTATGTAATTTCACAAAACCAACGAAAACAAAACCTTCATTATTAACTTTCAATGAAGTAACCACATTGTTCCACGAATTTGGTCATGCACTGCACGGAATGTTAGCCAACACAACTTATCCTAGTCTTTCTGGCACAAGTGTATATCGGGATTTTGTGGAATTACCTTCTCAATTATTAGAAAATTGGTGCTATGAAAAAGAAGCATTAGAATTGTTTGCACATCACTACCAAACGAACAAAGTGATTCCGATGGAGTTGGTTGATAAAATAAAAGCCTCCGCAAATTTCATGGAAGCTACGGCAATAGTTCGTCAACTTAATTTTGGAATATTGGATATGACTTGGCACACCACTAATCCCGCTCAAATTGATGATGTAATTTCTTTTGAAACTAAAGCAACCGAATCTACTCGTATTTATCCAAAAGTAGAAGGAGTTTGTTTCAGTACTTCTTTTGCACATATTTTTCAAGGTGGATATTCAGCAGGTTATTATTCTTATAAATGGGCTGAAGTGCTAGACGCAGATGCTTTTGAATTTTTTGCTGAAAAAGGAATTTTCAATCGAGAAGTAGGAAAAAAATTCCAAGAATTTGTGCTTTCAAAAGGAGGAAGTGAACATCCAATGAAATTGTATGAAAAATTTAGAGGCAAAAAACCTGACAACACTGCCTTACTAAAAAGAGCTGGGTTGTTGTCATAAAAAAGAAGGGGTTTCAATATTGAAACCCCTTCTTTTTTTTATTTTACTTTATCTACAATAATTCCAACTTCCATGGCAAAATTAAGTGGGTCGTTAGGCATAATGTGTTCAATAACGTAGGTATATGTTCCTGTCTCTTCATATTTTTTATTAGGTTCAACCAAATGTTCGCTGTCAATAATATCATAACCAGGATCTCCTAAATAATTACCTTTTTCATCTCTAATTTTCAATTTATATTCATTTACAGATTCCTTCCCACTTGGACTTGTTTCAGTTACTTTTAACATAGCTGTTCGGTATTGATATCCATTTGCATATCTGAAAGTTAACATGAAATTATACACTTGATCTGCATCTTCAATTGGCACTTTAAAAGTGCGTTTATCTTTTTTTAACCATTCCACTTCAGGAGATAAATCTTGGTGTTCAATAAAAATTCTACCTTCGGGTTGACAAGCCAATAAGCTTGAAATGACTGCTAATAAAATAAGTTGTTTTTTCATAATGTTTATTTTTTGTAACTACTATATAACTAATTTTTAATTTACTGATTTTCAACATATTTTACAAATATTTATGTAGAAAATTAAAGACTCACACACACCCTTAATCCCTAAAGGGAGCTTACGCACGTGGTAGTGTTGGCACTCCCCTTTAGGGGTCGGGGGTAGCGGAGGGAGTAAATCCTTAATTTCCTTAACGTCTCCTATGTAATTAATTTTAATACAATGCATTTTCCAAAGTTATCTGTTTTGAGGTTGGAATTTTTCCATTCCCGCTAACTACTCAGCCACTTATTTTATTCTCTTTGCCGCAGATTGCACTAATTTTCACAGATTTTTTTCACAGATTTGATTAAATTCTCACAAAATAAACGCTAAAAGCGTTTATTAATCTGTGCAAATTAGTGCAATCTGTGGCAAAATGAGCAGCTGAGTAGTTACTATTTTTTTTATAAAAATACAAAAATGAAATTGTTTTCAAATCATTTGCATTACTTTTTTTCTACTTCTGTTCCATTCAAAAAGATTATTTTTGTAAACTAAATTTTTTAACTTATGGATTTAAATCTAAAAAACAAAAATGCTTTTGTTTGTGGAAGTACACAAGGAATTGGAAGAGCAATAGCCATTGAATTGGCAAATTTGGGTGCAAACATAACGCTTATTGCTCGAAATAAAGAAAAACTTGAACAAACGGTTAAAGAATTAGTTGCCGTAAATGGTCAACAACATGATTTTTTGGTTGCCGATTTTTCAAATCCAACACAATTAAAAGAAACCATAGAAAAGCATATTCAACAACAAAATAAAACCATACATATTTTAATTAATAATACTGGTGGACCTGCTGGAGGACCAGTTGAAGATGCTAAAATAGAAGAATTTACTCAAACATTTTCCAACCATTTAATCTGTAATCATATTTTGATGCAGGCAACCAAAGAAGGAATGAAAAAAAGTGGTTATGGAAGAATTATAAACATCATTTCTACTTCTGTAAAACAACCGCTCAATGGGCTTGGAGTTTCAAATACCATTAGAGGGGCTGTTGCTAATTGGAGTAAAACTTTAGCCAATGAATTAGGTCAATATGGTATTACCGTTAATAATGTGCTTCCGGGAGCTACCAACACAGTAAGATTAGAATCTATTGTAGGGAATAAGTCAGAAAAAACAGGAAAATCTGCCGATGTTTTATTTCAAGAAATGGCTAATGAAGTTCCTCTGAAAAGAATAGCTCAACCAGAAGAAATTGCCAATGCAGTTGCTTTCTTAGCATCACCAGCAGCTTCTTATATTAGCGGAATAAATCTTCCTGTAGATGGAGGTAGGACTAAAAGCTTGTAAAGGGTTCGAGGTTTGAAGACAGAATACGGAAGTTTAACAATTAACAAATAACAAGCTCCAAATCAACTCCCTCCCTTTGGGAGGGTTGGGGTGGGACAATTAACCAACTCCTTACCCATTAATAGCTTCAACTTCTTGAATTTCGGGCAACATATTTTTAAGTAATTGTTCAATTCCAGCTTTCAATGTCATAGTAGAAGAAGGACAGCCACTACAAGATCCTTTTAAAATTACTTTCACAACGCCATTTTCATAAGAATCTAATTCAATTGCTCCACCATCATTTTCAACCGCAGGACGAATGTATTCATCCAAAATATCTTTGATTTTTATTTCAAAATCTGTAAATTCTTTCGTGGTAGTGAGTTGTTCTGTGTTTAAGGATACGTCAGAAACCTCTTGATTTTGAGGTAGCTTTTCTTGTTCCTCTAAAAATTCTTTTCTGATTATTACTCCTCCTTCACTATTCATGTATTCTGTAATAAAATCACGCAATTCCATTACTACATCTTGCCATTCAATTACATCACTTTTGGTGATAGTTACAAAATTAGAGGCGATGAAAACACCATTTATAAATGGAAAATTAAATAGTTTTTCTGCCAAAGGAGAAGGGCTGCCTACTCGTTGATTCGCTAAAATCTCGTAAGTTTTTTCATCCGTAATTAACCATCGGTTAGAAACAAACTTCATCGTGTTTGGATTTGGAGTCATTTCAGCATAAAAAGTATAAGGAGAAATTGTTTTGGTTGTCATAATAATTAATTTTACATCACAAAGTTAAGTATGTTTTTTATTTATGGACTGAAGAATATGTAACTTCTTGATAAAATTTTAATAAGGATTTCAACAATATAAAACACTTATTTAACCCTTAGAATTAGTATATTCGTCTTTTAAATCAAATTAATTCAAACCTTTGGTTAAAAATTATATATTTTTGTTAAAATTTTTTAACCATGCAACCATAATTAAATTATTGCGTCTATTGACTATTATATAATTAAAAAAATACATTTTATGAAAAAAATCACATTAGGCTTAATTGCAATCTTCTTTATTTTAAGTGCAAATTCGGTATCAGCATCACACATACCAGGTGCAAACATTACTTATACTTGTAACCCAAATAATCCGTTGGAATATACAATTACATTTACCATTTTTAGAAAATGCCCAGGATCACTAGTACCATCAGAGTATGCATCAAATTTATTCTCAATAAGCAATACTTGTGGGTTACCAAATCCTGTTATTCCAACATTTACTTTATTGCCAGGTTTCCCTGTTGATGTAAATCAGTTATGTCCTGGATTAGTAAGTAATTGCAATGGAGGCCCATCTTCTCAACCAGGAGTTTGGATGTATCGGGTACAAACAACTATTCTTCTATCAGGAAACTGCAACAGTTGGATGATTAACTTTGATTTATGCTGTAGAGATAATTCAACCAATACAAATGGAGGAACTGGTAATAATATGTACACACAAACTTTATTAAACACACTTACTGCACCATGTAATAATTCTCCAACAGTAACATCTGCACCAATACCTTATATGTGTGCAGGTCAAACTTCTACTTATTGTGTAACTTCCGCTGATGTGGATGGTGATAGCTTATATTACGTATTGGTTTCTCCTCAAGGTGGGGGAGGGGTTCTAATTACGCACCCTGCTCCTTATTCAGTTACAAGTCCTTTACAAAACGCAACATTTGATCCAACCACTGGATGTTTAACTTTCAATCAACCTACAACAGGTAATTTTGTAGTAACCATTCAAATTCAATCGTATGATGCTTTTGGGAATTTAATTGGCTATGTAAATCATGATTATCAAATTATGGTACTTAACTGCACCAATATACCGCCTGCACCACCAAGTGGAGGAATAACCAACTTTAGTGGTTCTGCTAGTTTGAATGGAAACACTATTGATATGTGCATAGGCGATAATGTTTGTTTTGATGTTGTTTTTAACGATATAAATGCAACCGATAGCTTGTATGTTACTCAAAATGGAACAACTTTATTGCCTGGTGCTACATTTACTCAAACTGGAACAAACCCAGTAACAGGAACATTTTGTTGGGTAGGAACTGGTGGTTTTTCAGGTTCTGTAGTTACTTTTGTTGCACAAGACGATGCCTGTCCAATTTCAGGACAATCTGCTTTTGCAGTTAATTTCAATATTGGTACAGGCGTTTTTGCTGGTCCAGACCAAACAATTTGTACGGGAAACAATGCTCAATTGCAAGTCGCCAACGCTACTAATCCAATTTGGACAAGTATTTCAGGCGACCCAATCAATGTTGGTACTAATATTAGCTGTGATTCTTGTTCAACTCCAGTAATTACTCCTTCACAAACTACAACTTACGTTGTAACAAGTGATTCTGTTGTTGGGTTATGTAATTTTACTGATACTATTGTAATTACTGTTCTTAATGCTACTGGGCCAAATATTCCTGATGCGGTTATATGTCCTGGTCCAGGCAACTTCGCAACTATAGATGTTGGTAGTGGTTATACTAATTATACATGGAGTCCTGCTTGTTGTGTAGGGCAAGTTGTTAATATTTTTAATCCAGGGACATACATCGTTTCTGTTGACACTTTAGTATGTACTTTGACAGATACTTTTGTGGTTAGTTTAGCTACCAACCCTTTACCAACAATAACTGGAGATTTGTTTTTCTGTAAAAATGAAAACACTACGCTAGGCATAAACGGAAATTATGCTTCATATACTTGGTCGCCTAATGGAGAAACCGATTCAACAATTACAACAGGAACAGGAACTTATTTTGTAACTGTAATTGACACGAGTGGTTGCACATGGATTTCGGATACTGTTACTGTTACTAATTCAACTCCTCAGGCATTCATCAATAATGTTGATACCGTCTGTCCTGATGATCAAACAACCATTAGTGTTTCGCCTTCATTTAGTTCCTATTTATGGTCAAATGGGGCAACAGATCAATCCACAACAGTTGGTGCTGGTAATTTTGATGTAATAGTAACCGATAACTTTGGCTGTAAAGATACTGCTTATGCTACTGTTCCTACTTACCCAGTACCAAATGCTGTATTCTCAATAAATCCTGATGCTCAAGGTCAGCCAGGTATTCCTATTACTTTTACTGATAATTCTGCTGGAAATATTGTTGCTTGGTTTTGGAATTTTGGAGATGGTGGAACAAGTAGTATTCAAAATCCTACTCATATATACCAGTCTTTAGGGTTTTTTACTGTTACTTTAATAATTGAAAATGCAAATGGATGTAGAGACGCAATTTCTAAAGAATATTTTGTTATCTCTGACATAATTATTCCAAATGTATTTACCCCAAATGGAGATGGATTCAACGATTTATTTGTTATTGAAAACCTTGAGTTTTTTGATAATAATTTAAAAATCTATAATAGATGGGGAACAAAAGTATTTGAAAAAGTAAATTATAAAAATGATTGGGACGGAGATGGCGTTAGTGATGGAACATATTTCTTTATTTTAGAAGTAAAATTAATGGATGATAGTATTGAAACGCATAAAGGGACTATTTCTATCTTAAAATAAAATTTTAATTCACAACCAAAAAAAAGCAGAAGATTTAAATTTCTGCTTTTTTTTGCAATCAAAATTATTTTTTTTAACAATAGTGTTATTTTTTTTACATTAAGGCAACTTAATTGATATTATTACGTCTGTCATGTATCAACATTTAGGGGACTTCTATTAATTAAATTACCGTTAATAACAACTTTCAAAATGTTAATAACAATTTGACAATCAGGATAATATATTAAATTGCAATATGTATTTTTGTCAAAAAAATAAAGATGAAAACACAA
>JAHYJH010000202.1 GCA_019429185.1 Vicingaceae bacterium | reverse complement strand
AGAAAAATGGTTTGAACTCGAACCTAAAATTTTTAAAGAAGAGCCAGCAGCGTTTAAAGAAAAAATACTACTTTTGAAAGGTAAAAGTAAACAAGATTTTAAGGAACAACCTTGTGAAACTTAACAAATAACGACATCCCTTATTTTAATTGTAAAATAAATAGTAAAGATTTATATTCAAATAAAAAGATCGTTTCTAAATCATATTTTGCTTCAACTGGAATTGAAAATTGCAAGAAAAAGATTGAGAAACTGAATATAGTAGATTTAGATATTCAAAAATCTATATTAAGAAGATCCATGATTATTCATAATAATTATGATAATGCAGTAGAAATAAAAAAATCAAATATAGTTGAACAAAAAAATCAAATTGATTCAATTTTATGTGGAATAGCAAATTATATTGAAAATATTAACCTTGATAAAAGAAATGATAGTTATTTCAGTTATATAGATTTTGTTGTGACTAAAGGTGGTATGTGGAGTCAAGATATTCAACATCAAAGCATTTTTCAAGGAACAGAGGGATTAAGTTTATTCCTTTCTGCGTATTATAAAAAAACAAGAGATGAAAAATACTTAAAATACTCAAATACTATTATTAACCAATCAATCCGAAGCATAGTTGATAATAAAAACCATCTCCTATTACTGCCAAAACCTAAGATTGGATTAAGTAATCAACCAATTTCAACATTATATTCATTAATGTTGAATAATAAGATTTTAGGATATAATCATTTTAAACTACCAAGCGACTTTTACCAATTTATTAAAAATTATGTTTTCTCAAAATATGAAGATGACCAATATTTTTGTTTCCTGTCTGGTGGAACAGGGCTTGTCTTGTTATTATTTGAATTATATTATCAAAATTATGACGAAGAATTGAAAGATATTTGTATTAAAATAGCAAGAAATATTGTCAATAAATCTTATATTATTGATAATAAAAGGATAACTTGGGAACGAAAATCTTATGACAAGTGGGGAGGTTTTGCACATGGTAATTCAGCCACTTCTTATATGTTGTTTAAATTATGTTTTGAATGGGGTATTGAAGAATTTTACGAGCCTGCTGTTAAGTCTCTTAAATACGATCAGTCTTTATTTGACAAACAAGAATATATTTGGAGAAAATCTATAGATTTTAAAGGCGATATCCATTATGGATGGGCAACAGGGTCTTCAGGCATAGCTTTAAGTCGTAAATTAATCACAAAATACTATCAAAATGATTTTATGTTTGAGGAAATAGAAATTACAAAACATCATATTTTAAAAAGTATAGAAAACACTGTCGCATTTGATAATTCTGTATGTTCAGGTTTTATGGGGATGTATGAAATCGCCTCTATACTTGGTGTTAACAAAAATTTATTAGATAATAAAATGAAGATGTTTTTAGACCAAACAATTAATTATAATGATATAAAATGTGGTGGTTGGGACAAAAAGCAGTTGCTTTCAGGTTTTTACTATGGAATTTCGGGAGTTGGATATAACTTAATGAAAATAACAGATAAAGATAATTTACCATCTCTTTTATATATCTAATAAATACATTTAACATGAAGAATATAACATTAATAACTGCTATTTTATTAAATTTTTTCAGTTATTCTCAGACTGTTTCTTTAAAAATTGATACCATAAATAATTCAAAAAACAAGGAGTATATTTCGTATATCATGTCTTTTATGAATGATTCAATTGTCGATAATCCTATTTTTTGGCATCCCAAATATAATACTATAACCCATAAAAATTTTAATTATAATATTGATTGGCTATGGAGAACTCTTCCCCCAAAAGATATAAAAACAAAATTTTACACCCAAATAATGGAGTTACAGCACATAAATGATTCTTTATCTTATTTTAAGATATTGATTTCTGATAACGACTCTACTCTAATGAGCATATATAATATTTATAAATTCTATATTATAAAAAAGGATGAAAAAAAATATATTGAAAATTGTTTGCCAATTGAAAAAAACGATTTATTTAATAAAATTGAAACAAAAAACATAACATTCTATGTTTCTAGATTCTATAATCAAATTAAAGAAGATGAATTCAAAAAGGCTAGTCTTTATATTGACTCATTAAAGCAATTTTTCAGAATAAACAAACCTTTTATTAAGTTTGATTATTATATGTGTAACAATGAAGAGGAAATGAATAAGCTTTCTAATATAGTTGTTTGGGATGGTGGTGTAGGTGGTTATACAAATTTTGAACAAAATTTTATAGTAGCCCTAACTAGTACCCCCATTTATGCTCATGAATTTATACATATTTTATTAGGTAAGGGGGGTAGTTGTTTCTTTCTGGGAGAAGGAGTGGCTTCTTTGTACGGAGGACTTAGTTTTAATACGAGTTTTGATGAAGGAAAAAAAATATTAAAAGAATGTTACATCAATAATATATGTAATTATGAGGATTTATGTAAAAGAAAATCATATAATAATTACAACAATACTGAAACTTATACATTTGCAGCAATAATTTGTTCTTATATCATTGATAGCTACGGTATAGATTTCTTCCTAAATCTTTATTACGATTCTAAAATAAATACTAACAATTTTTTTAATGAATTATCAATTAAAACAGGGCAAACTCCACAATATATTAAGTCTCAAATTGAGCAAATAATCAAACAATGAAAAAGAACATTTTTTTTCATCAATCAGACAATTTAAGTAAGAAAAAAGATTTTGACAGTTATTCAAAAAATACGTCAGATTTAATTAGGGTTTGCTGAGAAAGTCATTTTAATTACTTAATTAACACTTATTCAGTTAATTATGTTAATAACTTGAGGGTATTAAACTGGGGTAAATGCAAGGTTTTCTTTAATTTTAAAGAAAAAA
>JAHYJH010000201.1 GCA_019429185.1 Vicingaceae bacterium | reverse complement strand
CCGAACATAGTGAGCTCACTCACACTTATAAAAAAAATAATCAGAAGTGGGTAATACCTATAAAAAAAATAAACAACAATGAGTAAAACCTTTAAAAACAATAGATACTTTGAATAAATCGGACATTTATAGACAGACTCTAATTATGATTAATCAACAAACTACAAATAAATACACTTCTTATTTTGATAAATACATTGATTTAGTTGAAGAGAAAGATGTTTTAAAAGCAATTAAAAATTCAGCTAAAACACTTAAAAAAATAGTGAAAAACATAGATGAAGAGAAAGCAAATTATTCTTATCAGCAAGGTAAATGGACAATTAAAGAGCTTTTGGTTCATTTATTAGACACAGAACGTGTTTTTGCGTACAGAATTTTGGCAATTTCAAGAGGAGAAAAAACAGAATTACCTGGTTTTGATGAAGATAATTACGTGCTGTTTTCTAATGCAACGAATAGAAGTTTTAAAAGCATTGAAAAAGAATTATTGGCTGTTAGAAAATCAACGATTTTACTTTTTAAAAGTCTTACCTCAGAAATGCTCGAAAGAAAAGGAATTGCAGGAGGAAATGAACTCAGTCCAACTAAAATAGGTTTTATATTAGTCGGACATCAAGCTCATCATATTAATGTGTTGAAATCAAAATACCTGTTGAACTAATGCTATTAAATAAAGAAAATTATAATTTTCAAAAGGTTGTTGCCATTACTGGGGTAGTTTTATTTATTGTTAAATTAATTGCTTGGTATTTAACAAATTCCGTAGCTATTTTAACAGATGCTTTGGAAGGAATTGTAAATGTGATTAGTGCTTTCATTGGTTTGTATAGTTTGTATTTATCGGCTCAACCAAAAGATGAAAACCATCCTTATGGACATGGAAAAGTTGAATTTATTTCAGCAGCGTTGGAAGGAGTTATGATTGCATTTGCTGGTGTATGGATAATTTTTGAAGCAATCAATCATATTGTAAATCCACAAGGAATTAAACAATTAGATTTAGGGATAGCATTAATCGCTGTGGCAGGAGGAGTTAATTTCTTAATAGGATTTTTAGCCGTTAAAAAAGGAAAGAAAAACAATTCGATAGCCTTAACTTCGAGCGGTAAGCATTTAATCTCAGATACCTATACTACCATTGGTGTTGTTGCTGGTCTAATCATTATAAAAATAACTAATTTACTTTGGTTAGATAGTGCTGTGGCAATGATTTTTGGGGGAATTATTATTTTTACTGGTGTTAAAATTATTAGGAAATCGGTTGCTGGTATTATGGATGAAGCTGATACGGAATTGTTGAAAGAAATGATTGCAACCATAGAAGAAAATCGCAATGAAAACTGGATAGATTTACACAATTTGAGAATCATTAAATATGGAAACTGGCTCCATATTGATTGTCATTTAACTTTACCTTGGTATTTTACAGTTAAGGAAGCACACGAAGAAATTTCTAACATTGAGAATTTGGTACAAAAAAAATATGGTAAAAACATAGAACTTTTTGTACATTCGGACGATTGTTTACCAAAATCATGCAACATTTGTATTAAATCAGACTGTAAGGAAAGAAAACACACCTATATTTCCAGCATAAAATGGACAGTTGAAAATGTATCAAAAGATAGCAAACATTCGCTTGTTGGTTAAAAAAACAATTTTTAGTTAAAAAAAAACACGTAGTTCAGTTATTTTTTTGTGAATATCTTCGTATAACTACTCACATAATATATTGTTATAAAAATTAAATTTATATATATTTGCTTAATATAATAACAACAATATGACATTAAAACAAATTTTTGTAGTGCTATTTGTGGTTTTCTCATTTGGATTTTTAAATGATAAACCAGCCTACCAACTTTTTGATGAAAAAGGCAAAAAAACTTCCTATAAAAAAATATTAAAAGAAGTTGAAGGAGCAGATATTATTCTGTTTGGAGAATTACACAATAACCCAATAAACCATTGGTTGCAGTATGAACTAACCAAAGATGTGTTTGAACAAATAAACGAAAGTATGGTGTTGGGTGCAGAAATGTTTGAGGCAGACAATCAAAACACACTTAATGAATATCTTTCAGGTAAATTTGATTATAAAACGCTCAAAACAGAAATAAAAGTCTGGCCAAACAACACTACAGATTATCAACCTTTAGTTGATTATGCATTAAAACATCAGTTAACTTTTGTTGCAACTAATATTCCTCGAAGATATGCTAATTTGGTCTATAAATTTGGATTTGGAGCATTAAACAGTATCAATGATGATGGCAGAAAATTTATAGCTCCGCTTCCTATTGCCTACGACAAAGAACTGCCTGGCTATAAAAAAATTGTAGAAATGGCTGGAGGTCACGGAGGAGATAACTTGCCTAAAGCACAAGCTATAAAAGATGCAACAATGGCACATTTTATCTTAAAAAACTGGAAAAAAGGTCAAATCTTTATTCACTACAATGGTACTTACCACTCCAATAATTTTGAAGGAATTTCTTGGTATCTAAATAATGAAAAAGCTGGACTTAAAATAGTTACCATTGGAGCAGTGGAGCAAGATAAAATTGATTCTTTAGCAGAAGAAAATATTGGAATAGCTAATTTTACCATTTGCACTCCAACTACAATGACTAAAACACACTAAATAGTGTCTGAACTGTAATGTCCGATTTTTTCGTTATGCTCGTTTTTAATTGCAGTCATTTACATCAGTAAACTCCTGACAATTAAAAACTTCACAAGCCTCAAACTCGAACATTACAGTTCAGACACTGATATTACAGACACTAAATAGGGTTTGCTGAGAAAGTCATTTTAATTACTTAATTAACACTTATTCAGTTAATTATGTTAATAACTTGAGGGTATTAAACTGGGGTAAATGCAAGGTTTTCTTTAATTTTAAAGAAAAAA
>JAHYJH010000055.1 GCA_019429185.1 Vicingaceae bacterium | reverse complement strand
AAGTGGTTTGAACTCGAACCTAAAATTTTTAAGGAAAAGCCAGCAGTGTTTAAAGAAAAAATACTACTTTTGAAGAGTAATAGTAAACAAGACTTTAAGGAACAACCTTGTGAAACTTAACAAGTAGTCATTAGTTATTAGTTATTAGTTAATGGTTAATTGCCATCACTACCCCCGACCCCTAAAGGGGAGAGCCTACGTTACTACTACTACGTGGGTAGGCTCCCTTTAGGGATTAAGGGTTGTGCGAGATTTTAAATTTTAGGTTTTTCATACTGCTAATTGTTATTAGTTATTGTTACATTCTCACATTTCCACATTGCTACATTAAATTAAGGTTTATAGTTCGATTTATTTAAAATTTCTTGAGCATCGGT
The DNA here is from genome assembly GCA_019429185.1 of Vicingaceae bacterium. Lineage (GTDB taxonomy): Bacteria > Bacteroidota > Bacteroidia > Flavobacteriales_E > Vicingaceae > BRH-c54. Next base: position 21,995 of record JAHYJH010000055.1, on the reverse strand, counting down.
TTTTTGCATAAGTTCATTAATTGTTATAGTAGGATTTGTTTTCATATAGGCTTTAATAATTTGCCAACCTAACCAATGTCCAATTCTTCCTGGTGAACCTTCTGGGAAACCATTGGTAAAAGGTGCTTCGCCCATAAATTTAATAATTTGATTGTTTTCTTTGGTAAAAAGTAATTTATTGTCCATCATATAAAACCAAATTTGCTTTTTATTTTGTTCGCACCAGTTGTATTGTTCGGCTGTGTAACTTAGTTTTATATGATTTTTTTCTGAAGGAATAAGCGCATCTAACAAAAAAAGTATTTTGCCTTGATGCACCATTTCGGAAAGTAAATTGGGTTGCGTTTCTTGCATTTCATATTCGGTAGAAATCCATCCCAATAAAACACTAGAAACCAAATAATCCTTAGTCATTATTTCTCGCTTATATTCAGGTAATTGCAATTGAATGTAAGGTTTGTAATCTTTTCCTAAAAACATATCTAACCCAATACCTAAATAATTTTTGCCTGTTGCAATTGCATAATTAAATCCTGAAATATAGGTAATAATAGTTGGAATTTCTTCTTTAGGAAAATAATACTTATAATGTTTAAAAGCATCTGTTAACTCTTTTTTATAAGGGTAAAAATCGGAAAATTGTTTTTGCACATCAGTATAAATAGCTCTAATCTCGGGGTCGGTTCTAAAAGCATTAAACAAGAAATTAAAATCTCCTCTTCGTGCATCTCCTATATTTATAATTTCATTTGTGAAATCATCAAAAAAAGGTTGGTAATTTACTGCAAGTTTATCAATCTCGTCATTAGATAGGCTTGACTTAGTTGAAAACAAGTCCTTTTCAAATGATTTTACTTCTAAGGTTAAATCAACATCAGAAACATCAATGATTAAAGGATTATTATTGCATGAGTTGAAACCTAAAAACAGGAATATCAATGATGTTAAATAAATCTTTATCTGCATCTAAAATAATTGTATAACTTTGCTACGTATTTTTAATAAAACAAGTTATTATGAAAACTCCAAAATTAATTACTTTAATACTATTTAGCGTTATATTTCTTAACCTTTCTGCACAAGAAGATGATGATAGGTCGTTTCGTTTTGGATTACATTTCTCTCCAAACATAAGTTGGCTGAATGCAAGTTCTGATGGATATGAAAAGAATGGTCCACGAATAGGCTTTGCTTATGGGTTATCTGCCGAATTTTTTCTTGCTAAAAATTATTTGTTTTCCACAGGATTTAGTTTAACCTCTCTAGGAGGTAATTTGAGCTATTCAGGTGTTTATAATGAACCGAATACCTTTATTTTTTCTCCAACTAGAGTAAATCAATCTTATAATTTAAAATATGTTGAAATTCCATTAAGTTTGAAATTGAGAACCAACGAAATAGGTTATATGACTTATTATGGAAATTTTGGTTTTAAAACGGGAGTTAATTATAGTGCAAAGGGTGATTTTGATTACAAAAGTAAAAATGTTTCAAGAAATGATGAAAGTATAAAAAGTGATATTTCTTTCTTTAATATGTGGTTAATTGTTGGTATAGGTGCTGAGTATAGTATCTCTGGAAATACCGCAATTATGTTTGGTCTCACTTTTAATAATGGTTTCATTAATACCTTAGACAACAAAGTTCATCAATTGGACGCCATGGGAATGCTGTGTTAATAAATAAAACTCCTGCATTTAAAAGCAAAACGGCCAATGCAACACTCAATTATTTTTCGTTGGATTTGGGTATCTATTTTTAAGAATGAATTCAGAAGCCGTAGTAAATCATATTGTTAATTGGCTAATTGATTACGCTAGAAATTCGAATACGAAAGGGTTTGTAATTGGTATTTCTGGAGGAATAGATTCTGCTTTAACCTCAGCACTTGGAGCTAAAACAGGGCTTCCATTGATTTGTGTTGAAATGCCTATTTATCAAAATAAAAATCAAGTAACTAGAGCCAAAGAACATATTCATTTTCTAAAAAATAAGTTTACCAATGTTTCTTCTCAAGAAGTAGAATTAACTCCTGTTTTTGATGCTTTTCTGCAAGCTGTTCCTAAAGTTGAAAATGAGCAGGACAGAAATATGTCTTTGGTAAATACCAGATCGAGGTTAAGAATGACAACCCTTTATTATTTTGCTGGTTTGCATAATTATTTAGTGTTAGGCACAGGCAACAAAGTTGAAGATTTTGGGGTTGGTTTTTATACCAAATATGGTGATGGAGGCGTTGATATTAGCCCTATTGCTAATCTTTTAAAATCGGAAGTATATGAACTTGCTCAATATTTAGGTATTAATGAAACTATATTAAAAGCTCCTCCAACCGATGGTCTTTGGGGTGATGATCGTACTGATGAAGACCAAATTGGTGCTTCCTATCCTGAATTAGAATGGGCGATGAATGTTGTTGATAATAAAATTGGAGAAGAAAATAACACATATAGACAAAAAGAAGTGTTGGCAATTTACAGGCGGTTAAACACCATTAATCAACATAAAATGTTACCTATTCCAGTCTGTGAAATACCTTCTAATTTAAAATAAAAAAAATCCGTTGAAAAATTTTCAACGGATTTTTTTTAATCAATCACTAAAACCTTATTACTTGAGTATTGAAAGCGTTCCTTTATGAACCGTATTCGCATTATCATTTAATTCGAGAATAAAGAAATAAGTGCCATCATTATGTCCTCCACCATTCCAATCATTTTGATACCCACTTTTCTCGAAAATTTTCTTACCCCAACGATTAAAGACAACTAAATTGTTTTTTGGATAAAATTCAAGGTTAGTTATAACAAAATTATCATTCATGTTATCGCCATTTGGAGTAATTATGTTTGGAATAACCACATCACAAACATCACCATTATTTTCAACTATTATCTTTTCTTCTTTAGAACAGCCATTTCCATCAGTAACAACAAGAGCATAATTACCTGCTAAAACATTCATTAAATGTTGACTATTATCTCCTCTACTCCATAAATAAGTAAATGCGGGTGATCCAGAAATGATTGTACTAAAAATTGTTCCTCTACTAGAAAGGCAAGTATCTTCCAACGATGCAAGTGAAAAATCGGGAACAGCATTAACCGTTACATTTATGGTATCAGCGTTTCCACACATTGTACCTACTGCATATATTATTTGATGAATACCCACTCCTGCAATACTTGGATTAAATTGCCCAACACTATCAATGCCGTTTCCACTCCAAGTACCTCCTCCGGTAGCTGCTGATAAATTTATTGAAGCATTATTTTCGCACAAATTACCAACTGAAGATATTGTTGCATCAACCAATGGATCAACAGTTAAATTTGTTGTAACAATGCTATCGCAACCAGAAGCAGCTATAAGAGTATCCATATAAATTCCTGTTTGAGTTACAACCTGCCCTCCAGGTAACGTAAAATTATCCCCTTGGCAAATGGAAGGACTTTGGGAGCTTGTTACAGGATTAATAACTGTAATTTGAACAGTATCAGACGCTGAACAACCATTGCTATAGCTTACAGTAACATAAACACTTCCAGATGAATTAACAACAGTAGAAGCATTCACTCCTCCATTCGACCACAAGTAACTTGCTCCAGAAGGTAAGGAAGGAACTGCTGTTAAAGTGAGCGTACTTCCTGCACAAATTGGAGTTACCCCTGAAATTGTAACCGTTGGTGTTGAATTTACTACTGTAACAGCTGGAGATGTTCCTGTACATCCATTTGTATCAGTTACCGTTACTGTATAAGTTCCACTCAACACAGAAATAGAGTCATTTGTACTTGAGTTTGACCAAACAATACTTGTATATAAACCAGTTGTATCAACTATATAAAGAGTTGTTGGATTTGATGAACACGTAAATAAAGCTCCTTGAATAGCTGGTGTTGGGGCAGGATATTCAACCACATCAACAACTACTGTTTTTGAACAACCAGTCCAATTAGCGGTTACCCAATATTGCCCGGTAGAATCTGCTACAATTGAATTTCCAGTTGATCCATTGTTCCAAAAATAACTGTCGTAGGTTGTTGGACTTACTGTTAATGTTGTGTTTTGTCCTTCACAAAATTCTAAGTTTCCATTAATTACAGGATTAAAATTGGCAAGCCCAGTGGTATCAACAAACACATTATAATTTACAACTGTTACCCCTGCAGGAGTACCATTATCTGTTGCAGTAAAAGTTATGGTATTCATTCCTGCATTTGCTGGTGAAGAAATAACTTGAATTAGAGCTGTAGCAGGATTTCCAGGTGTATTATTCAATGTAGTAAAACCAGGAGAACCGTTAAAGTTAATGTTTATTGTTGTTGTTTGTCCGTTTTCGGGTGACAAAAATAGTGCATTAATTAATAAGGTATCATTTAATCCACAAATAGATATCGAATCACAACCACTACCACCAACATTCGGAATAAAATTAGCTATTGGAGGTATATTTGTTGTTCCACAAACATTGAAATAAAACGATTGATAATCTAACCAGCTCACTCCATCATTTGCACCAAAAGGACCATCATAAGCCGCTCCTGGTTGGTCAAAACGACCTAATTGGATAAAATTAACACCATCTCCTTTGTTTGCTCCAACAGTAGCAGGAATACCACCAAACCCTCCAACACCACTAGATGCAGAACCTGTTGTCCATTGCATATCTCCATAGCAAAATGCGATATTGTTTCCATTTGGTAAAACCGGGTCAGCACCATCGGTAATAATTAATTGAAAGGTGTTTACTTTATCTGTTTGTGAACTATAATAACCCACATTATCCCAATTAATATACATGGCTGTTGGTGTGATTTTGTATTTAACAGTACCAATTCCTCGTGTATCCACATCTCCCCAAAAAGGAGCTACCATAATGTAAGTAGCCGATGGAAATGGAGATGATGAAAATGTGCCATAAGAAGTACCGAATGAAATATTTCCATTGTTATTAATATATAAATTAGTGTAATTTGTTCCATATAGACAAAAATTAAAAGGAATATTTAATAAAGCCGTGCTTCCATCGTCATTTGGACCCATTGCTAATGTATATGTATTATCGGGTGCTACATAACATCCACAAGTCGTTTCTGGACCATCCTTGTCTCCTCCGCCTTTTTTAGAAAAAGCATTTTTGATGTATTCTAATGAAGGAGCAAAAGAGCCTGATTGGTTAAAAACTGCATTTAAAGGAAGTTTTCCTTCTTGCTTCATTGTTTCATACGATTTACTATCTATAGCAGGAATATTTTGATTTTGAGCAAATCCTTGCAAAGAAGTTATTCCTAAAAATAGGTAAGAGATGAGTTGTTTTTTCATTGTTGATTTTTGTGATTTTTTTAATTATAAATTTATATATGGATTAACTGAAGTAAGACTATGATTAAAGTAAAATGGTTGCATGAAATTTATTTAAATAATGTTACATAACCTGTAATCAATTTTTTTTCATTGCTACAAATATCGGTATAAACTAATTCATAGAAATAGGTTCCTGCTTTAGAATTTCCTCCTTCCCAGTGTGCTAAAGCATTTGTGCCTTCATACACTTTTCTTCCCCACCTATTATATATTTTAATACTATAATCTTGGGTGTTGTCAACACCAACAATTTGAAGCTGATCATTAATTCCATCGCCATTTAGTGTGAATACATTAGGTATAATACTTTCCGTATTAGTAATTTCTGTAAATATAACTTCATTCGTTATGGTTGATGAAAATTGACATAATTCATTAAATGCAAAAAATGTTATGATATATATTCCAGGGTTTGAGTATAAATAAACTGCCGAATCTACATTAATAAATTGTGTGCCATCTCCCATATCCCAAAACAAAGAATCTGCTCCAGTTCCAGTAAATTTCAACTCCACCTTAAAAGAATCCAAACCACATGGAGGTGGAGGATTAAAATCTAACGATGCAGAAAATGGAGGTGCTTGTGTTAATTGAACGCTAAAATAGGCTGTATCAGTAATATTACATGTGGATGAATCTATAGCAACATACATCACATTATAAGTGCCTTGGCTCGAATAAGTATAAGCTGGGTTAGTTTGAGAGGAGGTGCCAATACCATCTCCAAAATCCCAATAACTATTTGGAGGTGATGGCGTATTTCCTGTAAAATTGACTATTAAAGGTGTTGTACATAGTAAAATATTCGGTGGTACGACTGCATTTACTACGGTAGAAACTGGATTAAAATCAACAGTATCTGTAAGAGTAAATGTTGTATTACATAATAAGTCATACGCTTCTAAAGTAACTATGTAAGTTCCTGCTGTTGTATAAGTGTAGATAATGGATGTATCATTAATGAATGTTGTTCCATTACCCATATTCCAATACAAAGAATCTGCTCCAGAACCAGTAAAATTTAAAAATATTGTCAAACTATCCGTACATGGATTATAAGGTGGTATGATAAATTGTGCATTCAAAGAATCATTCAAGAGTACATTAACATTAAAATAAATGGTATCTGCAATATTACACGATGCTGAATCTATAGCTACATACATTACCTGATAGCTTCCTGTATCAGCGTAAGTATAAATAGGATTTGCAAGAGTAGATGTTCCTATTCCATCTCCAAAATCCCAAAAATGATTTGGTGGTATAGGGTTTCCGCTAGAAGAAAAATTAACAATATATGGTGCTCCACAGAGTGTAATATTAGGAGGAATATTTGCACTAGCAATAACTCCTTGAAAGTCTAATCCAATTTTAATTGCTCCGAAATTACAATTAAATGAGTTATTCGTACTTGAGTAAGCTCCAGGCGATGTCGGAAAATTGCTGTTTCCACAAGCAGCACATACTCCTTCATAAATAGTTCCTCTTTTATCAAACCGACTTGTTCCTCCATCAACATGTTCGTCAGCTGAAGGGCTTCCAAAATAAGTCCCATACAATAAGTTTTGAGCATCTCTATCTAAAACCATAAAATAAAAATCACTACCATCGGTAGTAGATTGAATGGCGTTTGAAGTAATTGGCATATTAAAAGTATTTCCTCCTGCTACTCCAAAACTATTTACATTACCTCCCCAACCTCCAACATAAATATTATCACAATTATCGACCAAAAAAGCAGTTAGAGAGATGTTTATGGTAGAACTATTTACACTACCAAAAACGGTACTAAAATCACTAACAGTTAAACTATTATTCATTTTATGAATAAATTGATTTGCTCCAACATTATTATAAGTACCTGGAGTTACAGGATAGTTTCCGTTAGTCTGACCAACAACATAAATATCTTGATATTGATCAATTTCTATAATGTATGTTTGATCGTAGGAATTTGTTCCAATATAAGTAAGTGCCGCTAACGAACCATTTGAATTATTAAATTTAGCAATAAAACCATCTACTGAACCTGAAAATGTAGGTCCTATTACTCCAGAAGTTGTTCCTAAATTACTACTTGTTGTTCCTCCACAAACAAAAGTAGCATTATTTACGTCATCCACCCTAATTGAATAGGCTGCATCACCACCAGAACCACCAACATAAGTTGACCAAGTTAAAGCTCCTAAATTTGTAGATAATTTTGCTACAACTCCATCATAACCTCCAAATTGTGTTTGACTGTGGGCTCCTACAGTTGTTGGAAAATTATTTGAAAAAGTAGATGAAGCAATATAAACATCATTATTAGCATCCAATATTACCTCTCCTCTTGCGTGATCAGCATAATTATATTTCAAGCTTGCATTTAAAGAAAAGCCGTCATTAGAAGAACCTCCTAAATAAGTACTTCCAATTAATCCTGTGCCTGTATTATTTAATTTTGTTACAAAAATATCTGTTCCATTCCCATAAGTAATTCCATCTTCAGTGAAATTAGTTCCTCCATTAAAAGTTTGATCAAAAGAAAGGGCTGTTGTTGGGAAATCTGTTGATGAAGTAACACCTAAAATAATTAAATTACTATCTGCATCTGTAACTAAACTATGAGGTTGGTCTGCGTTGTTTCCTCCAATAAATGTTGAAAACACTATTGAAGTTCCTGTTGGATTAAATTTTGTAATAACTGCATCAACATTTCCACCAAAAACAATGTCATAAGCACCTACCGAAACAGGATAACCACTCCCAAAAGCAATTCCTCCTCCATAAAAATTTCCATTGTCATCATAGGTTGCTGTAAATCCCCAATTATCTGCTGATGAACCTGTTAATGTTGAAAAAATCCAAGTAGAATCTATAATTAAATCATACCCTAAATTGTAAGAGTTTGGCAAGTTAAAAGATAATTTTTTTTCTTCCAATATAAAAGAACAAGCCACATCTACTTTTTTACCATTAATATTTTGATAGGCAATTGGTGCTAATTCTTTAACAATTCCTGTTGATAAGGTTATTTCTAAAATTCCATTGTTTAATTTTATATTATTAACATTTTCATATTGAATTTTAATGTCTTTTGGATTTCCTCCTTTTTTAACAATAAAGTCATATTTTAAATAATTATTTGCACTATATACATCAACATTTATATTGTTGTAAGTGTTTAAATATGTTATTTTCTCATAGGAATATACATCAGAATACCAATTGTTAGGATTGTTTCCTTTGATGTAGTTTTTATTATAGGATAATTTATTAGTAGTAATAATTTCGGTTGATAAATTTGCACCTAAAAAGTCCATGCTATATGCATGTTTTCTAATTTTAAAAGGTTTTTTACCAAAAGCATTTCTAAGGTCTGGTTGGTGTCTTATTTTATCCAATCGTTCAATATCTTCAGCAGAATATATATCAAATGTGAATTTATTTTTTTCAAAATAAATATCTCCAATATGTAGTTTACAATGATATTTTACTTTTTGATTAAGTTGACCTGCATTTTGAGTAAAATGATAATCAGACTCTTGATTATCATGAGCAGTTGTAATAATTGAAGAAATTAAAAATACAGTTAAAAAAAATAATTTACTAAACCTACTAAACCTAAAATATTTATTAAACTTCATTTCCATATTTAAAGCGAATTAATTAGTATGATTATTTGCTCGAAAAATTATTTTAGCAAACTAAGTGAGCCTTTATGAACCGTATTTGCATTATCATTTAATTCGAGAATATAGAAATAAGTTCCATCACTATATTCGCCTCCATCCCAATCATTTTGATATCCATTTTTCTCAAAAATTTTCTTACCCCAACGATTAAAAATTACTAATTTATTTTTTGGATAATATTGAAGGTTAGTGAATACTAAATAATCATTCATGCCATCTCCATTAGGTGTAATCACATTTGGAATAATAATTTCACAAGGAATAACTTCTAATGTCCTTGTAATTTCTTCAATTATTCCACATTGATCCATAACTGAAAGCGTTATCATTTGTGTTCCACTTAAAAGTGATGAATAAATAGTAGGATTAGTTACTGAAGAAAAACTCACTCCATCATTCCAAACGAAACTATAAGGAGGTAATCCATTTGTAATCCCTGCTGCTAAAGGAGTTTCTGAGCCGACACAAATACTATCAACAACTTGAATGTCTAACGACATAGGTGTATAAGGTGCAAATGTAAACAAAATGGTGTCTGTCGCAGAAACATTACAAGCATCAGTTACCGTAACGATGAAAGTAGTTGGGTTGGTAACATTAACTGCCACTAAACTATCTGCGCTTGTGTTGCTCCATAAATAAGAATAGGGTAGTGTTCCATTTGTAGGAATTGTATATATATCTAAAAAGTGATCATTGTTTTCACATTGTAATACTTGATTACCAGAATTTCCAGTGATATTAATTGGCGTGTAATCAACTATTATATCAACTGTATCTGAAACAGAAGTATTACACTGGTCTGTTACTGTAAAAATAAAAGTTGTGGTTGAATTTATATTTGAAACCGAAAAGTTAGGTGTAGAAATATTTCCTGGCATCCAATTATATGAATACCCAGGATTTCCACCAGATACTGTTCCATTAAGATTTGCTGATTGACCTAAACAAAACAAGGTGGTGTCATTACCCGCTGAAACAATTAATGGGCTAATATTGACGGTAACAACTACAGTATCATAGCCTACAGAAAGATTGCAGCTATCTGTAACTGCCACAATAAAAGTATCTGTTTGATTTACTGGAGTGTTTAAATTTTGATTCGTGCCAATGGTGTCTCCATTCATATTCAACCAGACATATCCATAGGGTGCTAGTCCTCCTGTTGCTGAAGATGGAATTGTTATTCCTGAAGTGGGACAAAACAGTTGCACATCATTGGTGGAAACTATAATATCAGGAGCATCAACTACTATTATTGTTCCTGTTGTTACTATTGTATCTCCACAAGCATTAATTGTAAAAGCGGTTATAATTATTGTTTCAGAACCTTCATTTATTCCGTCTGCTGTAGGAATTATTGTAAAACAAACGGTGCTTTGACCTGCGAGAAAATAAACAGAATCGGGTAAAAGATTATAATCAACACCATTAGTAGCTGTTCCTGAAATAAAAATAGGAACAGTATCTGCCCCCGTAGTATCTATTCTAGTAAAACAAATTGTTGCATCAGCACAACCTTCAATGATGGTTGAATCTCCAGTTGCTGTTACTATTTGAATATCAACACCTTCAGATGTTAAGCTATTTGCTTCTAAAAATACGCCTGAATCCCAAACACCATCTCCAGCATCTGAAATGGCTATTTTTAAATGGTATGTTTGCCCACAAACAACTTGAGATTTTGCTGTTAAGACAACTGTGTGTCCATCATATTGAATGTATTGAGGATTGGTATTATAGGGTGCATTTGTGCCAGTTCCATTATCCACATAATATGCTGCATTAGAAAGATTATTTACATTATCGATAGTTACTGGTGTTGTTGAATTGGGTATTAATGCTAAATTCACTGCTGAATTTGTGAATGGTCCAACTATTCCTGGTCCACTTAAAAAGAAACCAAAAGCATCATTGACACCTGAATTTACAAATTCTAGATATTCTTCTGAACCAAACACATAATTAAATTTAATGCTATCTCCAACTGGAATAAAATCAAATTCTAACACAGCAGCATCAAAAGTTCCTATTCCAGCAATGACATTCAAATCAGGATCTCCACTACCACTTAAATCGGTTCCTGCACTTCCGCTATTATTAGGACCAATAGCGGTTGTAACATTGCCTGATGCAAGAATAAGTCCTGTTGGTATATTTATAAATGTGTTAACGGCATTAAATTCACCAAGTTGAGATGATGCACCTGTAAAAGTTACATTTGAGATTGTTACTCCAGCTCCAACCAACACGTTTTGAACATATTGTGTGGGAGTCATAGTTCCCGTTGTAACTAATAATTGAGCATTGGATGTTAATGAAAATAAGCCTAATAGTATGATTGTAAGTAAAGCGTGTTTTAATTTCATAGTAATATTTTTATAAGTGTAAATTCGATAATCTCTATTCAAATAGAAAGACCTTGATTTGTGTTGATTGGTTGCATTTAAAAATTAACTTTTAACTAATTTCTTGTATTTGAATCGTTTTGGTTCTGTTCCTAAGCGTTTTCTGCGGTTTTCTTCATAATCAGAATAAGAACCCTCGAAGAAATAGACTTCTGAATTTCCTTCAAAAGCTAATATATGCGTACAAATCCTGTCTAAAAACCACCTGTCATGTGATATAATTACAGCACAACCTGCAAAACTTTCTATACCTTCTTCTAAGGCTCTAATAGCGTTTACATCTAAATCGTTTGTTGGCTCATCGAGCAGCAATACATTGGCTTCTTCTTTTATTGCCATAGCTAAATGCAATCTATTTCTCTCGCCTCCAGAAAGCACTCCAATTTTTTTATTTTGGTCTGCACCTACAAAGTTAAATCGAGATAAATAGGCTCTTGCATTAATTGTTTTTCCTCCAAACTCCATCATTTCAGTCCCTCCAGAAAAGGCTTCAAAAATGGACTTTTCATTCGTTAAATCTTTGTGTGATTGATCTACATATCCAATTTTCACGGTTTCGCCAACTTTAAAAGAGCCAGAATCGGGTGTTTCTTCGCCCATAATTAGTCGAAACAAGGTGGTTTTTCCAGCACCATTAGGTCCTATTATTCCAACTATACCAGCAGGAGGTAATTTAAATGATAAGTTTTCATAAAGTAAGTTATCACCAAAAGATTTTGAAATATCTTGGGCTTCAATCACTTCATTTCCTAATCGAGGCCCATTAGGTATAAATAACTCTAATTTGGCTTCTTTCTCAGATGCTCCTTCGCTGAGCAGCTTATCATAATTACTTAACCGAGCTTTCGATTTACTTTGTCTGCCTTTTGCATTCATTCTAGTCCATTCCAACTCCCGTTCTAAAATTTTTCTTCGTTTGCTTTCTGTTTTTTCTTCTTGAGCTAACCGATTTGATTTTTGCTCCAACCACGAAGAATAATTTCCTTTCCAAGGGATACCGTGCCCTCTATCAAGCTCCAAAATCCAACCTGCCACGTTATCTAAAAAATACCTGTCATGTGTAATGGCTATAACTGTTCCTGGATATTGTTGCAAATGTTGTTCTAACCAAAAAATAGATTCGGTATCTAAGTGATTCGTTGGTTCATCAAGCAACAGAATATCAGGTTGTTTTAATAATAACCGACAAAGTGCAACTCTTCTCAATTCTCCTCCAGAAAGGTTTTTAATTAAGGCATCTTCGGGTGGACAATTCAATGCATCCATTGCTCTGTTCAGTTTGGCATCTAATTCCCAAGCATCTAATGCATCAATTTTATCTTGTAATTGAGCTTGTTGTTGCATTAATTCTTCCATTTTAGCTGGATTATCGAGAATTTCCGAATCTCCAAACTTCATATTTACTTCTTCATAAGCAGCCAACACATCTAATGTTTCTTGTGCTCCTTCTTGCACAATTTCACGCACTGTTTTGGTTTCATCCAATTTTGGTTCTTGTTCTAAATAACCAACAGAATAACCTGGAGAAAAGGTTACATCCCCTTGGTAAGAAGGTTCTACTCCCGCAATAATTTTCATTACGGTTGATTTACCAGAACCATTTAACCCAATTATGCCAATTTTAGCTCCATAAAAAAAAGATAAATAAATATCTTTTAAAATTACTTTTCCGTTAGGTAATGTTTTACCCACTTTGTTCATTGAAAAAATCACTTTTTTGTCATCACTCATTTGAATATCAGTTTTTTATTTTTTATTAATACTAAGGAACTAAAGTACATAAAAAAAGTCGATTCACTTTATGAATCGACTTTTAAATTTTGCTAAAACTATCAATTATGCTTTTTTAACATCAATAGCGTTTAATCCTTTTCTACCTTCTTTCAGCTCAAATGTAACTTTGTCTTCATCGGTGATATCATCAATAATACCTGTTGCATGAACAAAATATTCTTCATTTGTTTCATCATCTTTAATAAATCCAAAGCCTTTTGTTGAATTGTAAAATTTTACTGTACCAGTTTTCATAAAATTGTAATAAATTAATAAATAAATAAATTTCCACTAAATTAGATAAAAAAAACTTACCATTTTATTTTTTTTTTAATTTATTAATAAATAAGGTATTAATAATAGAAATATCCAACTATTTGATTTTTATTAATTGTTAAAAAAAGCATATTATTTCGCATAAAAAAACATGATGAATGTCATGTTTTTTTTATATCTTTGTAGCCAAAATTGTTTTTTTATGAAGAAAAAATTTGAAACGCCTCAATGTGAAACCTGCGGAGCTAAGCACAAATCTATCTTTTGCGATATCTCTAAATCGGAAGTTTCTGAATTAAACGATAGTAAAGGATGTAACCTTTATAACAAAGGTCAAGTGGTTTTTCATGAAGGGAACCGGACTAACGGAATTTACTGTGTAAACAAAGGAAAAATTAAGTTGTTTCAAATTGGTTCTGAAGGGAAAGAGCAAATTATTCGTTTTGCCAAAGAAGGAGACATTATCGGCTATCGTGCCTTATTGAGTGATGAACCATTATCGGCATCTGCCACATCATTAGAAGAAGATACTGCAATTTGTTTTATTCCGAAACAACAAGTACTGAAAATGATAACTGAAAATCCAAATTTTAATTTTAAATTATTAAAAATATTGAGCCATGAGCTTGGCGAAACTGCTAAAATAATTACCGATTTAGCTCAGAAACCAGTTCGAGAACGATTGGCTGAAACATTGTTAATTTTAAAAGACACTTTTGAGTTGGATGATGAAAAAAACATTCAAGTTAAGCTTTCGAGAGAAGAATTAGCAAATATTGTTGGAACGGCTACCGAATCTGTTATTCGTTTATTATCAGAATTTAAAAAAGATAAATTAATTTCTTTAGATGGACGGACAATCAAGTTATTAAACATTCCTGCCTTAACCAGAACTGCAAATGTTTTTGATTAACTAAGATATAATTCTACACGGACGGATAAAAACAGCTTAAAATCAATTCAATGGTTTTTATTTTGTATGTTTTAAATTTACGATTACTGAATTCCTACGCAATACTATAGCAACATTAAGAAGTTGAAATGTTATAAATTATATCATTTCATCAAACATAGGGATATCTTCCAAAAACGCAAACGACTGTTTGTTAAAATCAATCTTGCAACAGTAGTGTTGCAAACCATTAGTAACAATTAAATAAGGAACCTTAAAAACCATGTTGTAGCGGGCAATTTGGTTAAATGTTTCCTGAGTTATTTTAATAGTAGCAGCTTTGCACTCTACTAAAACTAATGGATTTCTGGTTTTGTTGTAAACTAAAACATCGGCTCTTTTTTGCATTTCATTTAAATTCAATCCTTTTTCAATCACAATTAGAGAGGAAGGAAATTTTTTTAGTGTAACTAAATAATGCACAAAATGCTGTCTTACCCACTCTTCAGGAGTTAATACAAGGTATTTTTTTCGTATGAAGTCAAAAATATATGTTTTGTTATTTTCTTGTTTGATTTTATAAGGATAATCAGGTAAATTAAGCGAATACATTTGGTGGACTATTTGATGTAAAATTAAAGAAAAATCTACTCACCAACGAAAGTTAGCAGCGAACTGAGCGAAGCGAACTCACGAATACTTATAAAAACACTAACTATATATGAGTAAACAAGAAAAAAACAATGAAAATATTGAGCTAAAATAATTCCGACAACTAACTATCGGCTAATTAATAGAACCCACCTTAAACAATTTATAATTTTCAACTACATTATTTTTATACAACTTCTTAGCATCGTTAGATAGAAATGACTTGTCAACCATAGCTAATAGCTCATTTTCCTTTTTATTAAATGTGTTAATAATTTTCGTGATAATAGGTTCTTTAATTTTCAAACGCCTTCCAAATTCAATAAAGTCCTCACTCTTATAATTATATTTCTCTCCTAATGGTAAACTGGTTTGTTCAAGTTCTTCAAATAAATTCAACGCTAATAAATTATCTGCGAGATGAATTTTGGTATTCATTAAATCATACGATGGTGATAACATCATATCACCATCTGCAGTTTCCAACAGCGAAATGTTCTTTAAATGAACATCACCATTACCTGTGAGAAAATTAAATATCAGAATGCGAAGAAAATCAATTCTATTTAATGGGCTAAGCCATTCACCCACATCTTGATAGGTTTTGGATTTATATTTATCGGCAGCTTTAAGTACCGACACAAAATCTTCTTGATTTAATTTTTCGCCATTTTCATTATAATCAAATCGTCTAGTAACATAAGCTGGAGTTCCATTTGCAAAATTCATAAATGCACATTCGGCTATTTTGATACTAAAAAGTTGTTTGGCTATTTGCATGGTTATATGCTCATTTGCGGGTGATTGGTTTGGTAAATTAAACCTAGATAACATTGGTTTTATAATGTATTGAGATTTTTCATCTACATTCATTTTTGGAACCAACTCAATTCCTCTAGGTTTTCCAATAAATCCTTTTCGTTGAACTCCTGATATGCTAAACCCCATCGGATGACCATCAATTCTTTTTGAAATATCTTCCCAATTGAATTTTAGCTGAGGATTAACCTTAGAGCGGTCAAATAAAATTGTTTCACAGGATGAACAAAATCCTTTTGTGTTATCCTTAAGACATCCGTTACACTGTGTCATGTTCTATGTTTTTTACGGTTATCGCTCCGATTGTATCATATTGACAAGTTAATGCCAATAGACTCCAATCATCACTAGGGTCAATACTTAATGCTTTACAGATTTGTTCTCGATTCTCGCCCTCACTAAGAATGGATTTGAAATAGTGAAATAATTCTTTAGAATGATACGTTTTTTTTGTCTTAGGCATATTAACTGAAATTGGTCGCATGGTATCATCTTCAATAAATGCATCATCATACTCAAAATGATAACCATCATCATCCACCCAAAGTAAGCCTGCTTTAGTATCTCCTTTATAGATGACTCCTAATTTATTTCCTATTCTCATATTTTATTGTTGGGGCTTTTTGATTTCTATTTTTATTTCCAAATTGAGATATTCAAAAATGCTTTGCAGCACCTCAAATGTTGGATTACTAACACCTCTTTCGATTTTGGAAATGGTAGTCTTGGACATACCAGCAAGTTCGGCTAAGTCTCTAATGGTCAGCCCCAATATTTCCCTTCTATGTTTTATTGTTTTTCCTAATGTTTCTATTTTCATAACTCTGTACCATTGTATTGGTTATATTGTGTCAAAAATACACATTTTATTCAAAATTGTCAATTTTATATCAATATAATGGTACAATAGCGGTATAATGTTAATAAATAGTTATAATTGTGATAATTGTACCATTATAATAGTACATAATATAACTTTCAACTTTTTGCTCGTAGTATCGTTCTCCATCAACAGGTAGTCCCAAAGTGAACTCATTTCTTTTTTGCGTAAAAATAGAAAAGAAAATGTAGAAATTCTCTTAATAAATGAACTTCATTGTTTTTTAAAGAGGATTATTATTTATTTTTGTCGAAATGGAAATCACTAAAAAATTGGCTCATAAAAATAAATCGGTAATGGCAATTATTGTCATTGTTTTTTTAGGCTATAATTTTTTTATTTACACACAAAAACCTCCAATTGAGGTTCAAAAAATGAGTGAAATAGCCATTCGTGGTGAAAAAATTTATCAAGACAATAATTGTACAGCGTGTCATCAATTTTATGGATTAGGAGGGTATTTAGGGCCCGATTTAACAAATGTTATTTCTGAAGAAGGAAAAGGGGCTATGTATGTAAAAGCATTTTTAAACAGTGGGATTAAATCTATGCCTCAATTCAATTTTTCGGAGGAAGAAAAGGAAGCATTGGTAGCTTTTTTAGAAGCAGTTGATGAAACAGGTCATTATCCCATTTACGAAGCAACACATAATTATGGTTGGGTAAGTATAAAATATAAAAAATAAATGAATCAAAAAATTCCTTTTTTATTTCTTTTGCTTGGATTATCAGCATTGCATTTAGGTGCTTTTTTTGGTATTTTAATCACACTTCAATACATCTATCCTGAATTTTTAAAAGAAGCACTTGCTTTTAATCGGTTGCGCGAATTTCATGTTTCAACGCTGATTGGATGGTTAATTTTAACTGCAACAGGAGGTATTTACTATTATATTTCAAAGGTATTGAACGTGCCACTTTATTCAAAAAAAATAATGTCCATTCAATTTAGCATATTACTAGTATGTTCTTTTGCAATCTATTATTCATTTTTAGTTGGTAAAATGGGAGGAAGAGAATACCTAACCTATCACCCAATAATTTCTTTACCAATTTTGATTGCTTGGATACTCTTTGCCATTAATTATTTTAAAACATTAGTTGGTAAAATACAAAATTGGCCTGTTTATTTATGGATGTGGGGTACAGGAATTGTTTTTATGATTTATCATTTTTCGGAATCTCATCTTTGGTTAATTCCATCCATTCGAGAAAATTTTATCAGAGACATTACGGTTCAGTGGAAATCTTATGGCTCATTTGTTGGTTCATGGAATATGCTTATTTATGGAACTGCCATTTTTTTAATGTCGAAAATAAAAAATGAGAACACGGTTGGAAGAGGGAAAGTTGCATTTTTCTTTTATTTTTTAGGATTATCTAACCTTATGTTTGGTTGGGCTCATCATACCTATTTTATTCCAACTCAACCATGGATAAGAATAGTTGCTTATGCAATGAGTATGTCGGAATGGATAATCTTTCTTAGTATAATTATTTCGTGGAAAAAATCCTTAAATAAGGAGGCTAAAATAAAAGGAAATTTTGCATATAAATTTTTGTTAGCAACTGATTTTTGGGTTTTTGTGAATTTATTTATTGCCTTACTTATTTCTATTCCTTATATTAATTTATTTACGCATGGAACTCACATTACTGTAGCTCATTCCATGGGAACAACTATTGGTATTAATACTACTATTTTGTTAGCTTCAGCAATGTTTATTGCTTATAAAGAAAATGCTGGAATTATAGAAGCCAATACCAAAATTATTAAACTAGGTTATTGGTTATTTAATGGTGCGTTAGCAGGTTTTTTAACTATGTTGATGTTAGGAGGTGTTGCAAGAAGCAAATGGACTTTTTTAAGTGATAAAACAACTTCTTTTGGCGAAATGCAATCATCCATTCAGCCTTTAATTGTGGCGTTTTTATTTTTTGGAGTTGTATTGTTTATTGGATTATTGTTTGTAGCAATACCACTTATTAAGGTTTATTTTAATAAGTTAAAGAAATAAAAATATAGAAGATTTAAACTTTAGGAAGTTTTGTCTATTACATCAAAATTTGCTAGTTTTTTAACTGTTAAAATTATCAGGAATCTTCTTCGTTTGTATTAATAAATATTCATGTTAGAGTTTACCCAAAGGTATCGAAAGGTAATAATTAAAAAGTAATACCGAAACAAGAATTAAGAAAACAGTTACCAAAAGGGCTATTATATTATTTCGTTTTCTTTTTTTATTTTGTAAAATCATATTACTTTTAATATGAGCTAATTCTTTTGGTGTTGCTTTTTCCAATTCAATACCCCTACCTCTTGAAGTAGCGAAATCTTTTCGGTCAAAATAATTTTTTCTTTTTGCTCTAGCATTGTTTTTAATCGATGCTATCATTGCTGCTACATGACCACCAAAACTCATAAAAAATATTTTTATTTTCTTTCTCCTACGCAATCAAGAATAAAGTGTTTCCTTTTGTCGGCTTACCTTTTCACTTTCTAAATATTCATCATAAGTCATTTCTTTGTCAATACAACCATTAGGAGTTAATTCCACAATTCTGTTGGCAATGGTTTGCACAAATTCATGATCATGAGATGTAAATAAAATAGTGCCTTTAAAATCTATCAATGAGTTATTTAATGTAGTAATAGCTTCCAAATCTAAATGGTTGGTTGGTTCGTCTAATAACAATAAATTTCCTTCTGCCAACATCATTTTAGAAAGCATACAGCGCACTTTTTCTCCTCCCGAAAGTACATTCGATTTTTTAAATACTTCTTCGCCTGAAAACAACATTTTACCTAAGAATCCACGAATATAAACCTCATCTTTTTCTTCAGAATATTGTCGAAGCCAATCAATGAGGTTATCATTTCCATTAAAAAAATGGGTATTTTCATTTGGTAAATAAGCGGTAGAAATGGTTTGACCGTAGCTAAAAGTTCCTGTGTCAGGTTTTTGATTTCCTTCTAAAATCTCAAAAAGAGCAGTTGTTGCCATACTGTTCTTGCTGATAAAAGCAATTTTATCGCCTTTTCTAACATTTAAGTTTAGCTTTTTGAATAAGTCCTTTTTTGAAACATTCTCTATATGTAAAATCTGGTCGCCAGCTTCTCGTTGCTGGTTAAATATAATAGCTGGGTATCTTCTTGAGGAAGGTTTTATGTCTTCAAAATTAATCTTTTCCAACATTTTTTTTCTACCCGTTGCTTGTTTCGATTTGGAAGCGTTGGCACTAAAACGGGCTATAAATTCCTGCAATTCTTTTTTCTTTTCCTCTGCTTTTTTGTTTGTAGATTGCTTTTGACGAAGAGCTAACTGACTTGCCTGATACCAAAAAGTATAGTTACCACTGTAAATATTAATTTTACTAAAATCAATATCAACAATTTGCGTACAAACTGTATCTAAAAAATGCCTATCGTGAGAAACTACAATTACCGTGTTTTTAAATTCCAACAAAAAATCTTCTAACCAATTAATAGTATGTATATCTAAATCATTGGTTGGCTCATCTAAAATCAACACATCTGGATTTCCAAAAACAGCCTGAACCAATAACACACGCACTTTTTCATTTCCACTCAATTCGCCAACAGTTAAATAATGTTTTTCTTCGGTAATACCCAACGCACTCAACATAGATGCTGCATCCGCTTCAGCGTTCCAACCATCCATTTCGGCAAATTCGGCTTCTAATTCGGAGGCTTTAATTCCGTCTGCATCAGAAAAATCTGGTTTTGCGTAAAGAGCATCTTTTTCCTGCATCACTTTCCACAATTTTTCATAACCCATCAATACTGTATGCAAAACCTGCGTGTTATTATATTTAGAATGATCTTGGCTCAACACCGCCATTCGTTTGCCTTTATCTAACGAAATTGTTCCAGAGTTAGGAATTATTTCTCCTGATAAAATCTTTAAGAAAGTTGATTTTCCTGCTCCATTTGCCCCAATCACACCATAGCAATTGCCTTCTGTAAATTTAATATTTACCTCATCAAAGAGAATTCTTTTTCCATATTGCAAGGAAACATTTTGTACTGTAATCATGTGTTATTTTTTTTGTAAGGTGGCAAAGTTAGTGAAAATAAGTGAATGTGGAATTAGGAGTTAGTAATTAGGTGACGTCACCCGAACGAAATCCCGAAAGCTTTCGGGATGAAGTGAAAGACTACGAAGTCGCATTAGTACTTATTTATAACAATAAAAATGACATTAATAATTTACAACTCCCAATCTCTACTATTTTTCCGCAGATTACGCAGATTAACGCAGAAATCTCTAACCTGCAATCTCTACCAATCTACAATTTATGCTTACCTTTGCAACGCAAATCGTTCTATCGCTGTCTCAATTTATTGGGAGAGAGGAAAGTCCGGGCAGCAAAGTGCATCCTACCTAGCGAAAGCTAGGGTATTGTTTTAGGAATGAAACAATAACAGCAAGTGCCACAGAAAATAAACTACCTCAATGTATTGAGGAAAAGGTGAAAAAGTGAGGTAAGAGCTCACTGGTTATAAAAGTAATTTTATAAATAGGTAAACCTTAGGAGCTGAAAAATCAAATAAACCAAGGTTTGAGGGTTGCACGCCCAAACTTGGAGGGTAGATTGTTAGAGCGTGGAGGCAACTCCTCGCCTAGATAAATGATAGAAACCTCGACCAATGTATTGGTTAAAGGTACAGAACCTGGCTTATAGATTTGCTTTTTTATAATTCTTTGAGATAAGAAAAGAGATTTTTTCTCTTTTATTATTTTTTTACAATTACTCATCAGGAACAAATTCCAACACAATAGAATTCATACAAAAATGTTTGTGAGTGGGTGGTGGTCCATCATCAAAAATATGTCCTAAGTGGGAATCGCAACGCCCACAAGTTACTTCTGTCCTTACCATTCCGTAACTTAAATCTTTTATGTAATTTACACTGTTAGGATTTATGGCTTCATAAAAACTGGGCCAACCACAACTGCTTTCAAATTTTGCATCCGAACGAAATAAATGATTTCCGCAAACAGCACAATAATAATCTCCTTTGGTATCGGTTTCATAATATTTCCCAGAAAAAGCCCATTCTGTTCCTTTTTCTCGAGCTACTTTGTACATTTCTTCGGGTAAAATTGTTTTCCAAATAGCATCGCTTACCGCTAACTTAGTTGTAGTTGTTTTGGAATAATAAGGATTGTCTTTTTTAGTATTTTCATTAGAATTATTCATAGTTGATTTGTTTTGAGCATGACTAC
>JAHYJH010000054.1 GCA_019429185.1 Vicingaceae bacterium | reverse complement strand
TATTTTTGTTTTTTAGATTAACAAATATAAACAAGGTTTCATTCTTTTTCTTACTTCATTTCGCTACGCTCCATTTCGTAAGAAAAAGAATGAAAATAGGGAACAACGTAGTGAAACTAATCATCTAATGACTAATCTCTAATGACTAACGCCTAACGCCTTAATCCTAAAACCTAAACAATATGAACTTAACAATAATAAGTGGAATAGAAGTTTCCAAAAAAATAAAAGAAGAAATAGCTGCACAAGTAAAATTGAACATTGCAAAAGGAATGAAAACGCCTCATTTAGCAGCAGTTTTAGTTGGCGATGATGGAGCAAGTAAAACGTATGTAAATGCAAAAGTAAAAGCCTGTGAAGCAGTTGGTTTTAAAAGCACATTGGTTAAATTAGATGAAAATACTACCGAAGAAAAATTGTTGGAAGAAATTAAAAAATTAAACAACGATACTGATTTAGATGGATTTATTGTTCAATTGCCCCTTCCAAAACACATCAACGAGCAAAAAGTTACTCAAGCTATTTCTCCATTAAAAGATGTAGATGGATTTCATCCCGAAAGTTTAGGAAAAATGCTCTTGGATTTGCCTTCGTTTTTACCAGCAACACCAATGGGAATTATAGAAATGCTAAAACACTACAATATTCCAACCGAAGGAAAACATTGCGTAGTTATTGGCAGAAGCCACATAGTTGGTTCGCCAATGAGTGTATTAATGGCAAGAAATTCCTATCCCGGAAATTGTACCGTAACACTAACCCATAGCAGAACTAAAAATTTACAAGAAATTACCTTACAAGCCGATATTTTAATTGTTGCAATAGGTAAGCCTGAATTTGTAACAGCCAACATGGTAAAAGATGGAGCAACTGTGATTGATGTTGGCATACATCGCATAGAAGATGCAACTAAAAAAAATGGGTTTAGATTAATTGGAGATGTAAAATTTGATGAAGTTGCTCCAAAATGTGCATTCATTTCTCCTGTTCCAGGCGGTGTTGGTCCAATGACCATCGCTTCTCTCTTGAAAAACACATTGTTAGCTTCTATACATAAATAGTAAAAAAATATTTTAATTTTATTTTTGTATCAATTTATATTAATAATATTGTTGCATTAAATTATGAATTAAAACTATGGCAAGATCTATAAAAAAACTATCCACTTTCGATAAGAAAATTCAAAAAGAAATTATTGAAATGTTAGAAGAAGAAGGTGTTAAAATGGTAGATTTCCCCTATAAAGGAGAAATTGAAAGAGGTATTATTTATAAAATCAATGAAGAAGATTCTTATTTGGTTGTCTTAGACAAACTAAAATCTACTATCAAAATGGTAGAAGACGAAGATGAAGATGAAGAAGATGATGACGATGATGAATTTAGAGAATTAGACAAAGACATTAAAGGAGATGATGACGACATTGAAACAGATGATGATGATGATGATGATGACATTGAAGAAAAATTAAAAAACATTGCTGATGAGGAGGAAGATTTTGATGATGATGACGATGATGATGATGATGAACTTTAATTTGTTAGGAGGTTGATTCAACTTTTTTCTTGACAAAACACGATAACAAAAAAGCCTTTTGAGTTTTCTTCAAAAGGCTTTTTTTGCTAGTGTGCTAATTTTGTTAATACTCCACAGTTAAAATTAATGGCTTCGATGCATGAGCTTCACCAGTAACATCAATAACATTTGCATTTTCGATATAAATTTTTTTTGGTTTGTAGGCAGCAATTTCTTTAATTACTTCATCTGTTAGTTCACTATTTTCTAATTTATGTTCAGTGATTGTATCTCCTTTATTACCATGAACGTAGCTTACTTTGAATCCAAAAACCTTATACCCATCTTCTGTAACATTGATAGAATGGCAATTTTCTAATTTAGAAAAAGCAATTTTATCTGAATTTCCACAGACGTTTAACGATAATTCTGATTGACAAAAAGCTGAAACGGCTATGAAAAGCCCAAAAGTAAGTGCTGTAATTTTTTTCATTTTTATATTATTTAGTTTAAATTAAGGTTTAGTTTGAATTAAGACGTAAAGATACTAAAAAAGTTGCTCCAATTAAATAAAATATTTT
This sequence comes from Vicingaceae bacterium, assembly GCA_019429185.1. Taxonomy (GTDB): domain Bacteria; phylum Bacteroidota; class Bacteroidia; order Flavobacteriales_E; family Vicingaceae; genus BRH-c54. Next base: position 20,413 of record JAHYJH010000054.1, on the reverse strand, counting down.
TTTCTGTTTCAATCAATTTTGTTCTATTTATACAGAAATTGCACCCCAAATTTGAATGATGGATTTAAGCAACAAAATAGTACAATGGGCAATGTTAATTCTACTAGGATTTATTTGGGGAAGCTCATTTATTTTAATGAAAAAAGGCTTGTTAGTTTATTCGCACGATGAGGTTGCAGCTCTTAGAATTAGTATATCTTACCTCTGTTTATTGCCATTTAGCATTTATTATTTACGAAAAATCCCTAAAAAGAATTTTAAACATCTAATTATAGTTGGCGTTTTTGGAAGTGGAATTCCTGCATTTTTGTTTACCATTGCTGAAACACAACTTACAAGTTCTTTAGCTGGAATGTTAAATTCACTAACTCCATTTTTTACATTAATTATAGGTGCGTTACTTTTTAAAGTAACCATTAAAAAAGAAAAAACATTAGGCGTAATTATTGGATTAATTGGAGCTGTTGTTTTAGTTACTTCAAACGGTATAGATTTTTCAAACAATCAACTTTCTTATGCGTTTTTCATAGTTGCTGCAACCATTTGCTATGCAATAAGTGTAAATACCATAAAAAATCATTTACAAGATATTCATACCGTTGCAATTACATCCATATCATTTTTATTTATAGGAATTCCTGCCATTTTATACCTGTTTACTACCAATTTTTTTACCACCACAACATCAAACCCAAATGCCTCTTTATCCATTTTTTACATAACAATTCTAGCAATTTTTGGAACCGTAATTTCTATTATCATATTCAACAACATTATAAAACATACCTCTGCTGTTTTTGCATCAACAGTAACCTATTTAATTCCAATTTTTGCAATCGGTTGGGGTTTTTTTGATGGAGAAACAATTCATTTAATTCAATTGATTGCTATTTTCATCATTTTAATTGGAATTTACTTTATCAACAAAATAAAATGATTGTTAGGCATTGAAAAGAAATAACCAGTACATTTCGACTTGTTCTTTCGCCCTTTTTCTTCGTTGTAAAATCGTTAAATAGCTAAGGCTATTCGCCTCATTTACATCTTGAAAAAGAACAAAATTACTTCGCCAATTCTGTACACCTTATTTTTTTTCAATGCCTTAGCTTTTTTAACTGAATTAGTTCCTTGTATATTCTATAGGTATTATTAATTTTGTTCCTTAAATTTTTTAGCTTTATAAAATGTCATCATCAACCAAATATGTTTTTGTTACGGGAGGAGTTGCCTCTTCATTAGGAAAGGGAATTATAGCCGCATCATTGGCTAAACTATTGCAAGCTAGAGGATATTCTACTACAATTCAAAAATTAGACCCCTACATAAACATAGATCCAGGAACGCTTAATCCTTATGAACATGGCGAATGTTTTGTAACTGACGATGGTGCAGAAACAGATTTAGATTTAGGACATTACGAACGATATTTGAATGTTCCTACTTCACAGGCAAATAATGTAACTACAGGAAAAATTTACCAACACGTTATTAATCAAGAACGTGAAGGTGCTTATTTAGGTAAAACAGTTCAAGTTATTCCACACATTACCGATGAAATTAAACGCAGAATAAAACTGTTGGGCAATACTGGAGAATATGACATTGTAATTACCGAAATTGGAGGAACAGTTGGTGATATAGAATCTCTTCCTTATATTGAAGCAGTACGCCAATTAAAATGGGAACCCGATTTTGATTGCATAGTGTTGCACCTTACCTTTGTTCCTTTTTTGGCAGCTTCAGGAGAATTAAAAACAAAACCAACACAACATTCTGTGAAACAACTATTAGAATCGGGAGTGCAACCCGATATTTTAGCATTAAGAACAGAACATAAACTATCCGAGGGGGTAAAAGATAAAGTAGCTCTTTTTTGCAATATCTCACCAAAAGCAGTAATTGAAGCCATGGATGCCGATACCATTTATGATGTGCCTTTGTTAATGCAAGAAGAAGAATTAGACAAAGTGGTGTTAGATAAATTAGGACTACCCTATGGTGAAGAGCCTCAACTTATTGCTTGGAAACAGTTTTTAACCAAACTAAAGAACCCTAAACAAACCATAAACATTGGTTTAGTTGGTAAATATACGGAGCTTCAAGATGCGTACAAATCTATTGCGGAATCATTTATTCATGCAGGGGCTCACATAGAAACAAAAGTAATTGTTGATTGGATTCATTCAGAAGACATCAACGAAAAAAACATAAAAAAAAGATTACAAGGATTAGACGGAATATTAGTTGCTCCAGGATTTGGAGAGCGAGGCATTGAAGGTAAAATCAGTGCCATTAAATATGCTCGAGAAAATAACATTCCATTTTTTGGTATTTGCTTAGGAATGCAATGTGCTGTTATTGAGTTTGGAAGAAACGTGCTTGGCTTAACCGATGCTCACTCTACAGAAATGTATCAGGAAACACCTCATCCTGTAATTTATTTGATGGAAAGCCAAAAAAATGTCAGCAACAAAGGTGGTACCATGCGTTTGGGTGCTTATCCTTGTGTAGTAAAAAAAGATTCCAACGCATATTTAGCTTACCACACAGAAACAATTAGTGAACGTCATCGTCATCGCTATGAGTTTAATAATAAATATCTTAATGAATTTGAAAAAAATGGGATGATAGCCACAGGAACAAATCCTACAAACAACTTGGTTGAAATTATGGAATTGAAAAATCATCCATGGTTTGTTGCTGTCCAATTTCATCCCGAATATAAAAGTACGGTAACAAATCCTCATCCTTTGTTTTTAGCATTTATAAAAGCAGCTGGTGCGTATAATAAAAAAAATAGAACATAACAAAATAGTTAAAAACAAATAAATGAGTGCAAAAGGTTTAGATAAAAATTCAATAATAGGTTTAGTTTTAATAGGTGCTATTTTGTTAGTATTTACTTATTTAACACAGCCAACAGCAGAAGAATTAGCTGCTAAAAAACAAAAAGAAGCTACCGAAAAAGCAAAAACAGAACAATTGGTTTCTGAAAACAAACCACAACCAATAGATATTGCAAATGCTACTGAATTATCCATAGCCAATGATAGCAACATTTTTGTAGCAAAGGATTCGTTGCAAGATCTGCAATTGTTGGCCGATTTTGGTCCTTTTGTTGCTGCCGCCAATGGCGAAGAACAAACATTTACCATAGAAAATGAGCATTTAATAGCTACCATATCTAACAAAGGAGGAAGAATAACTTCCGTTGAGTTAAAAGAATTTGTTACTTACGATTCATTACCACTTATTTTATTTAATAAAGACTCCTCTCGTTTCAACGTAGAATTAGCCATTCCAGGCTCTACAGGAGGAAACTCATTAAGAATAATAAATACAGAAAATTTATTTTTTGAAACAAGCAACTCCTCATTTCAAGTAAATGGTGCAGATGAAAACACACTTAGTTTAAAACTGCTTACTACTGACAGAAAAAGCTACGTTGAATATATTTATAAGCTAAAAGGAAATTCCTATCTCGTAGATTTTGATTTTAATATAGTAGGATTTGAAAATGTTTTATTAGAAGCACCACTTCTAAAATGGGAAATGTTTACTCCAAGTCAAGAAAAAACCATCAAAAATCAAGAGATGGCAAGCACTACTTATTATAAATACAACAAAGATGAGGTTGATTACATTGGGTATGGTTCTTACGAAAAAGAAGAACTAATTGCAGCTATTGATTGGGTAATGTTTAAACAACAATACTTTAACAGTGCACTTATCGCAAAAGACATTCCTTTTGAACGTCCTAATTCTTTTGTAGAAACTGTGCAAATTAAAGATGAAGTTAATCGAAATTATATCAAGCAAATGCGAACAGGAATAACCATTCCATTTAATAATACAAACAACGAAAAATTCGCTATGCAATTCTATTTTGGACCAAATAGAATAGAAAACCTCAAAGAAATAGGTATCGGACTGGATAAATCCATTGATTACGGTTGGGGAATTTTTGGTTGGGTAAACCATTTAATTGTAAGACCTGTCTTCAATTTTTTAATGGGTTTCAATATGTCTGTCGGAATTGTAATTCTACTTTTAACAATCATCATTAAAATGCTACTTTTTCCAATCACATGGAAAACCTATTTGAGTAGTGCAAAAATGAAAGTGTTAAAACCAGAAATTACTGAACTTACAGAAAAATATAAGAACGATGCCATGAAAAAACAGCAAGAAACAATGGCATTGTATCGAAAAACAGGTGTAAATCCTTTAGCCGGTTGTATTCCTATGCTAATTCAAATGCCTATTTTATTTGCTTTGTTCCGATTTTTTCCTGCCACCTTTGATTTACGACAAAAAAGCTTTTTGTGGGCTGAAGATTTATCTTCTTACGACTCAATCCTTGAGTTGCCTTTTGATATTCCTTTTTATGGAGCTCATGTAAGTTTGTTTACACTACTAATGGCAATTTCCATGATATTCTATACCAAAGCTAACAGTCAAATGACTGCAGGAGCAGGAATGGAAGGAGCGATGGCTGCTCAAATGAAAATTATGATGTACTTAATGCCTGTAATGATGTTATTTTTCTTTAACAGTTATGCCTCAGGTTTAAGTTATTACTACTTAATTGCTAATATGATAACTATTGGTCAACAAGCTGCAATTAAAAAATGGTTTATCAACGAAGATAAATTATTAGCAAAAATTCAAGAAAACAAAACTAAAGTTAGAAAAAAATCAGGATTTGGAGCAAAATTAGAAGCAAGAATGAAAGAGGCTCAGAAATTACAACAACAACGAAAAAAGAAATAATTAATGTAACAATTTAATAATTTGAAAATGTAACAATGTAGTTATTTGAAGATTTGATTGCTATTGTTATTCTGAACGAAATCCAGAAAGCTCCCGATAGGGGATGAAGTGAAAGACCACGAAGTAGCATTAATACCGATTAAAAACAATAAAAACGACTTAATAATCTATAATCTCTAATGACTAATTTCTAATGACTAATCTGTAAAATGAAACCAATTCTATTTCTGCTTCTACTTTTCACATTAAATGCATGCAAGCAAACAAAACCTATTAAAGAAAATACATCCAATACAGCAACAGAAACCCTAAAAGAAACCATTTTTATTTCTATGGAACGTACACCTTGTTTAGGGAGATGCCCCGGTTATACCATTACCATTTACGAAACAGGTATGGTAATTTATGAAGGTAGAGACTTTGTAGAGCGTGAAGGAAAATATAGTGCGATGCTTTCAAATGATGCAATGGAAGAATTAAAAAACTATATAAATAGTATTAATTTTTTTAATCTAAAAGACAAATACGACAAGGAAATAACCGACATTCCTTCTTGTATTATTGCTGTAAGTTTGGATGGGAAATATAAAAAAATAGTAGATCGCTACGAAGCTCCCGATGAGTTAAGAAGATTAGAAAAATTAATTGATTACTACGTTTTAACAGACAATTTAAAAAAAATGAATTAACAACAACAATGAAAATTGAAATTAAAGAAGTAGTTGAAAAAAAACATTTTAATGATTTTATTGATGTTCAATTCAACATATATAAGAATAATAAATTTTGGGTTCCTCCCATTAAAAAAGACGAAATTAAAGCACTGAAAAGTGAATTTAATCCTGCGTTTCGTTTTTGTAAAGCAAAATTTTGGGTAGCCTATAAAGACAACAAATGTGTAGGTAGAATTGGAGCAATCATCAACGAACAATACAACAACAAAACAGCCGAAAAAGTAGGCAGATTTTCTCGTGCCGAATTTTTTAATGACGATGAAGTTGTTAAACAATTATTTGCAACAGCCGAAAAATGGCTTTTAGAACAAGGTATGACTTCTGTTCAAGGTCCTTTAGGATTTACCAACCTCGATCACCAAGGAATGTTAGTAGAAGGTTTTGAACACTTGCCTTCCGCTGCATCAGAATACCATTTGCCTTATTATCAAGAACAAATGGTAAGATTAGGTTACGAAAAAGAAATTGATTGGTTGGAATTTAGATTGTTTCTAGAAGGAATGCCCGAAAAAGCTAAAAGAGGTGCTGAAATAGTAATGCAAAGAAGTAATTTAACAGTAAAAAGTTTTACAAAAACAGCAGAACTTCAACCATATTCTGTTCAACTTTTTGAAATATTAAACGAGGCTTTTGATGAGTTGCCTTTTGTAGTTAAGTTAGATAAACAAATGATTGATTATTATGTGAATAGGTATTTAATGTTGTTGAATCCAGAATTTGTTAAATTAGTTTTCGATGAAGATAAAAAATTGATTGCATTCATAATAGGACTTCCTTCCCTTTCAGAAGGATTGCAAAAAGCCAATGGAAGCATCTTTCCTTTTGGTTGGTATTACCTCAAAAAAGCATTAAACCACCCTAAAGTAATTGATTTAATGTTAACGGGAATTTTACCAAAATATCAAGCAAAAGGAGTTACAGCAGTTTTGTTTTATGAGTTACACAAAGTGATGGAAAAATATGGAGTAACAGAAATGGAAACGACTGGAGTTTTTGAAACCAACCAAAAAGTAATTCAAAACTGGAAAAATTACGAACATCTCCAACACAAACGTAAGCGTTGTTGGAAAAAAAATATCTAATTTTATCATAAATTAAAACTATTTATCATGAACACGAAGTCTCACGAATACAACTCAATAAAAATAAAATTTATGAGTAAAAAAATAATATTAAGTATCTTATCAATAGCTCTTTTTATGGGCTTTTTAACAGCTCAAACAGATACATTAAAAAACAAAAAAGATGGACACTATTTTTTTACAAAAGTGAAAGACATAGAAGCTCTTGATGTCCAAAATCAAGGAAGAACAGGCACTTGTTGGTCTTTTTCTTCCCTCTCTTTTTTAGAATCTGAAATTATTCGAAAAGGAAAAAAGCCAGTATTACTTTCTGAGATGTTTATTGTTAGAAATGCGTATTATGAAAAAGCCATCAACTATGTCAGAATGCACGGGTCAACTAATTTTTCAGCAGGAGGTGCTTTCCATGACATTCCATTTATTGTTAAAAAATATGGTATTGTTCCAGAGCAAATTTATTCAGGGTTAAATTATGGCGAAGAAAAACACAATCATGCTGAGTTAGATGCAATTCTAAAAGCTACTGTTGATGAGGTTGTTAAAAACCCACAAAAAAAACTTACTTCAGCTTGGAAAACCGCCATTGAAGGAATATTGGATGCTTATTTAGGGAAAATACCAGCTGAATTTGAGTTTCAAGGAAAAAAATATACGCCTAAAAGTTATGCCGAAAGTTTAGGTTTAAATATGGACGATTATGTTGCCATTGGCTCTTTTACACATCATCCATTCTATAAAGATTTTGTGTTAGAAGTTCCTGATAACTGGTTGTTTGAACGCATTTATAATGTTCCATTGAACGAAATGGAACAATTAATTAACGATGCTGTAATGAAAGGATATTCCGTTGCATGGGGAAGTGACGTTTCTGAAAAAGGTTTTTCTTTTAAAAATGGATTGGCTATTGTTCCTGAAGACGAAGCTACTATTACTGTTGCAGGAAAAGACAACAAACACTTTAGTGATGCGGGTGCTGAAAAAATCAGTAATGCGTTTGATGAACCCGTGAAAGAAAAACAAATTACACAAGAAATGCGTCAAGAAGCATTTGATAATTACGAAACCCAAGATGACCATGGAATGCACATTACAGGAATTGTTAAAGACCAAAAAGGAACAAAATATTACATTGTTAAAAACTCTTGGGGCAAGGACAATTTTGCCAGTGGGTATTTCTATGCTTCAGAAACTTACGTAAAATATAAAACCATTGACTTTATGGTTCATAAAGATGCATTGTCATCAGAAATGAAGAAAAAATTGGGGATAAAGTAAATGAAATTGTTTAAAAGTTAAGAAAATCAAATAAGAATTACTTGCTTCTGAAATCAGTTTGAACGCACTAAAAATCAATGTTTTCCTTTTCATCTCCAATTTATAGGCTAATCATCCAATGATTTTGCGTAAGTTTGTAGGCTATTTTCAACCGTTATTAACTTATGACATTTATTGAAACCGATCAGCTAGAACGAACAACGGGAAAAAAATTATACGATTATCAAAAAGAGGCAATGAACAAAATATTCGATTGCCTCGAAAGAAATCCATCAAACTACAACTTACTCTACCAGCTCCCAACAGGTGGAGGTAAAACAGTTATTTTTACTGAAATAGCTAAGCGTTACATCAATTTAAGCAATAAAAAAGTATTGGTATTAACACATAGAATTGAGCTTTGCAACCAAACCTCAAAAATGCTTGGCGAGTTTAAGGTAAACTGCAAAATTATTGATAGCAAAGTAAAAGAATTACCCGACCAAGATGATTTTCAGTGCTTTGTTGCTATGGTTGAAACACTTAATAATCGCTTGAAAGACGATATGCTCGATTTAAAAGACATTGGTTTAGTGATTGTTGATGAAGCCCATTATAATTCTTTCCGAAAATTATTTCCAAACTTCAATGAATGCATCGTGTTGGGAGTTACTGCAACACCGCTTAGCTCCAACATTAATTTGCCCATGTTCCAAAATTACAAAGAGCTGATTGTTGGCGATTCTATTTCTACATTAATCAAAAGAGGTTTTTTGGCTAAAGCAACAACCTATTGCTATGATGTTGGGTTAAGTGCCTTGAAAATTGGTGCCAATGGCGATTATACTGTAAAATCTTCCGAATTACTTTATAGCGATTATCCCATGTTGCAAAAATTACTTTATGCGTATGAAGAAAAATCCTTAGGCAAAAAAACACTGATTTTTAATAATGGAATAAACACTTCTCTGAATGTTTACGATACGTTTACGAAAATTGGCTACAACATCAAGCACCTCGATAATACAAATACTCCTCAGGAAAGAAGAGAAATTTTAGACTGGTTTAAACACACACCAGATGCAATTTTAACATCGGTAGGTATTCTTACCACAGGATTTGATGAACCAACAGTTGAATCCATCATTCTAAATCGAGCAACTCGCTCGCTAACACTTTACCATCAAATGATAGGCAGAGGTTCTCGTGTATTGCCCAACAAAAAAGAATTTACAGTTCTAGACCTTGGCAACAATGCAGCTCGTTTTGGTCCTTGGGATACAGAAATGGATTGGCATGAAATTTTTAGAAACCCAGATTTTTTTCTAAGTAATATTTTTTCTGACGAAGAAATTGAACGTAAGTTTAGATATACCATGCCCGATGATGTAAGAGAAAATTTTAAAAATTCTATAGACATTTATTTTGATGTTGATGCTGTATATCAAGAATGTATGAAAAAAGGACTAAAACCAAAAGTAGTACTTGAAAAATCCATAGAACAACATAAAAATATGTGTGTAGAAAACAGTGAAGACCTTATGGATGCACGTGTGTTAGCTCGCCTTTTAAAAGACGATATTGCTTATCGTGTTCGGCTTTTTTCCTACAACATTTGCAAAAGCACAGAAAACTATCTGAAATGGTTAAGTGAAGATTATTTTAGACAACTTAGTTCTAAGATTAATCAGCATTATGTGGATTAAGAAGTGTTTTTAATTTTCAATCTCAATTCCAACAGGACAATGGTCAGAACCATTAATTTCTTGATAAATACGAGCTTCTTTTACTTTTTCAAGTATTGATTTACTCGTTAAAAAATAATCGATTCTCCAGCCCACGTTTTTAAACCTTGCTCCACCTCTGTAGCTCCACCACGAATAAGCATCTCTTTTTTCTGGATATTTATATCGAAAAGTATCAACAAAACCGGCTTCCATAAAATTATCCATTCCATCAATTTCCTCTTGCATAAAGCCAGCACTTTTATTGTAATTAGCCTGAGGTCGAGCTAAATCAATAGCTCTGTGAGCTACATTAAAATCACCACAAACAATTACAGGTTTTTTGCTTTCTAAGTTTTTTAAAAAGTTAAGAAAATGAGCGTCCCAATTTTGTCTGTCATCCAAACGAGATAAATCGGCTTTTGAATTAGGTACATAAACGGTAACTAAATAAAAATTATCAAACTCAGCAGTAGTAACTCGTCCTTCTTTATCATGTGCTGGTTGATTAATATCAAAAAATACGTTTATGGGTTGTTTTTTAGTCAAAATAGCTGTTCCCGAATATCCTTTCTTTTCGGCAGAATTAGAATAAATATGATAGCCTTTTAATTCTGCTAAAGCTTCTTGCACTTGGTCATCTTGAGCTTTGGTTTCTTGCAAACAAAGTACATCTGGATTCATTTGTTCAATTAATTTAAAAAAACCTTTTTGAGCAATTGCTCTTATTCCGTTTACATTCCAAGAGATTAAATTCATTTTATTTTCTATTTTTGTTAAGTTAATTTTGATTTTGAAAATTACAATTTTTAATTTTATTTTTTGTTATTGTTCGGGTTGTTTGATTATTTCTACCACAAAAACATGAAGTTTCATGTAGCAAGGGATCATGACCCCTTGTTACATAATTTTAGGCAAGTTTTTGTAGTTTTTTCATTAGCACCCGAATAGTAACTATATTTTTTTAAATCTTTAAACTAAAATAATATGAATAATCACGAATTAGATTATAAAATTTATGGAGACGATATGCAGTGCGTTGAAATAGAACTCGACCCTCAGGAAACAGTTATTGCTGAAGCTGGAAGTTTAATGTATATGGATGGAAACATTGAAATGGCAACCGTTTTTGGTGATGGAAGTGATAAAAATAATGATTTTGTTAGCAAATTATTCTCGGCAGGAAAACGGGTGTTAACTGGCGAAAGTTTGTTTATGACAACCTACACCAACAAAGGCTCAGGCAAAAAACACGCTACTTTTGCAGCTCCTTATCCGGGAAAAATAATTTCGATAGATTTATCTAACTACAACAACAAAATTATTTGTCAGAAAGAAGCTTTCTTGTGTGCCGCAAAAGGTGTTCAAATAGGTATAGAGTTTCAAAAAAAATTAGGAGTAGGTTTTTTTGGTGGCGAAGGATTTATCATGCAAAAATTAGAAGGTGATGGAATGGCTTTTATGCACGCTGGAGGAACTATCATAGAAAGAGAACTTGTTTCTGGTGAAATATTAAAAGTAGATACGGGTTGTATTGTTGGGTTCACACAAACCGTAAATTACGATATTAAATTTATTGGAGGAATAAAAAATACGTTGTTTGGTGGCGAAGGTGTTTTCTTTGCACAACTTTCTGGTATTGGAAAAGTCTGGATTCAATCACTTCCTTTCAGCCGATTAGCAGATAGAATTATTGCATCTGCACCAAGTTATGGCGGAAAAAGCAAAGGAGAAGGAAGTATTTTAGGTGGTTTAGGAAGAATCTTAGATGGAGATGGTAGGTTTTAGGAGAAGATTGGAGGTTATTCATTAACCACAAAGACACGAAAGTTTTCGCAAAGGACACGAAGAAAAAGCTTTTAACTTATTAAATCCGAAGAAGGATGTTTAAGGTAGCGGGGGGATAGCTCTTCTCTATTTGATTCATTTTTCAGTCTTTCGTTTATGAAATTTATTCTTATCATACGAATAACTATAAACCCAATTGTCTTTACCACCGTTGCAAATATTAACCCACTTTTCATATGAGTAAATATCATAGTCTTCGGTAATTGGGTTGTCAACTTTAAACGACTTTATTATTTCTTGTCCTTGTAAAACGATAATTGAATCTGCTTGAAACAATAGAAATCTGTTTTTTATTTTTATTGGTAAAGAAGAGGTTACTAGAATGTCAAGTTTGACTGAGTTTACAAAATATTTTAACGTGTCGTTTATGTAATAAAGTCTCAAATTATCTAAAGTCCAAACACTTAGTTGTTTCGATGTGATTTCAGAGGTTTTGTTGTCAAGAAAAAATTTATCAATCTGTTTTGAAATAGTTTCACTACTTACTTTCTGATAGTTACTCGTAAATAATGGTTTCCAATTTTGGTCAGTAAAATAATCAATGAAAATTTTTAGTTGTTGAATAGTTGCAAAACCAGAATAATTAACATAATATCCGTTCTTTCCTTGACTTATGTATAAATGATTGTAGGTTAAAATAGGGTCGTAAAGTTGAATTTCAATTTTTTTGTTTTGTAATTGTCCTGATTTGATTTTCTCACTAATATAGTCATTGAGAATTTTTGTTCGGGCTTTAAATAGAAGTGTTCGTGTTTCATTATAGTTGGAGTAATTCTGACATAAATAAATATTCAGATGTTCTTCTTTAAATGTCTTTTCAATACATTCTGTCGCCTTAATTGTTAGACTAAAAATCCAAAAAAATAATATTAAAAATGTTTTGTTCATAATGTTGTTGTCGGTCGTTCTAAACTTGCCATTAACATCTAACTACGCACTACTTTTTCACTTTATAGCGTTTTTTGTATATCAATAGTTATTGTTTTTTTTCTTTATTCGTTACTACTCAGCCGCTTATTTTTTTTCTCTTTGCCACTGATTCCGATAGCTATCGGAACGTATATTCACACTCCCGATAGTTATCGGGATTTTTCACAGATTTTTTAGAGAAAAATCAAATCTGTGTATGTAATCTGCGAAAATTAGTGTAATCAGTGGCATTTTTTTGTTTTTTTATTGTCTTTAGACAAGTAATTTAGCAGCTGAGTAGTAACCTTTATGCTTCTCCAAAAATATAAAAATTAGCCCATTAAACAAGAAACTTTCAGCAAATAAATCAGCGTTAATTGATGAAATCAGTGACAATTGTTTTTTTATGCCACAGATTACGCAAATTTTCACAGATTGTTTACACAGATTTTTATTCGTGTATTCGTGGCTATTTTCAAACTCCAACGGAGCGTAATTCGTGCAGCGTTGAGTGTAGCTCAATGCTATGTGTTTATTATAATCAAAACACACCTCTGATGCTGTAATCTCTTAATTAAAAAGATTGCTTCAACTCCAACACTCATTGCTACGCTAGGTTTCGCAATGACGGTTAAGGATGGGCTTTGTGCGTTGGCAACTCCTCCCCTTCGGGGAGGTTGGGAGGGGCAAACCATTAAAAATTCAGCAAATCGTTATTATTTTGATTAAAAAAACTATTTTTGCAACCTTTATTTATAAGACGTATTAAAAATGGCAAAAAAGAAAGAAGAAAACCCAGAAGTAATTGTTGATGTACAACAAGTTTATAATAAAACTGAAAACTTTGTAGAACAAAATAAAATGACCATATCCGTAGTTTTAGGGGGTATAGTTCTCGTTATTGCAGCTTTTGCTTTTTACTTCAAAGTGTATTTACCACCTATCGAATCGGAAGCTCAAGAAAATATGTTTTGGGCAGAAAAATACTTTGAACAAGATTCCTTAAACTTAGCTATTAATGGCGATAATATTCATGCTGGTTTTATTGAAATTATTGAAAACTATAGTGGAACAAATGCAGCTAACTTAGCCCATTATTATTTAGGAATAAGTTACAGAAACATTGGAAAATTTGAAGATGCTATTGATGAATTAAACGAATTTAGTTCTGATGATGTAATGCTTAGTGCCATTGCCCTAGGTGCTATTGGCGATTGCTATAGTGAACTAAATGATATTGATAATGCCATTAACTATTACAAAAAAGCAGCTGAGAAAAATAAAAACAACGTAACTTCCCCCGTTTATTTATTCAAAGCTGGTGTTGCGTTGGAGGCAAACAAGGAATTTGAAAAAGCTGCTGAATTGTATAAGAAAATTAAAAAAGAATATGCTTCATCTAACGAAGGACGTAATATTGATAAATATATTGCTCGTGCAGAAGCTATGAAGAATTAGAGTCTGTCTGTAAAGTCCAACTTCTTCGTTATTCTCGTTTTAAAAACCAGTCATTTACGAAAGTAAACTCCTATTTTCAAAACTTCGAAAGCCTCGAATTTGAACTTTACAGTTCAGCCTCTCTACTTTAAAGACAGACACTAATTAAAGTGTTAGTAATTAACGTCATTCCGAACGATATTTTACATCCCGAGTAATCGGGATAGTAAAATGAAGTGAAGGAATCTCTATCTCCAATCTCCAATCTAATAATAAATGGCAACCATCAATAAAAATTTATCAGATTATGACGCTGCATCCATTCCTGATGGTGCTAGCATGAAAATAGCTATTGTTGTTGCCGAGTGGAACGAACAAATTACTCAAGGCTTACTAAACGGAGCATACAATACCCTTTTAAAGCATAATGTTCTTAAAAAAAACATTATTGTTAAACATGTTCCAGGAAGTTTTGAATTGCCTTTAGGAGCTCAAACACTCATCGAAAAAACCAATGTTGATGCAGTAATCTGTCTAGGAAGTGTTATTCAAGGAGAAACCAAACATTTTGATTTTGTATGCTCAACAACTGCAATGGGAATTAAAGATGTGGCTCTGAAATACAACAAACCCGTTATTTTTGGAGTACTTACCGATAATACCATGCAACAAGCCATAGATCGCTCAGGTGGAAAACATGGCAACAAAGGCGATGAAGCTGCTATAACTGCCTTAAAAATGATAGCTTTGCAGCAAAGTACTTTTTGAGAAAATCGTCAATGGTGAATGGTGAATGGTGAATAGTCAATAGTGAATAGTCAATAGTGAATAGTCAATAGTCAATAGTGAATAGTCAATAGTCAATGGTAAATCATAAATCGTAAATCATAAATCGTAAATCATAAATCGTAAATCATAAATCGTAAATCGTAAATCGTAAATCAAATGTTCCCTTCGGTAATCCTCAAAAAAGACAAAGAAAAATCTATTGAAAGAAAACATCCTTGGGTATTTTCGGGAGCGATACAAAAAATTGTTGTTGACTCCACACCTCCACAACCACTTACTGATGGTCAGTTGGTAACTGTTTTTGATGAAAACAATAATTTCTTAGCCACAGGACATTTTCAAGATGGAACTATTGCCGTTAGAATAATAAGTTTTACGCAAGAACCTATTGATGATGATTTTTGGTTTAAAAAATTAAACAATGCTTTTGAAATGAGAAAAGCAATGGGATTAACCGAAAATCCTGCTACCAACATCTACCGATTAGTGCATGCTGAAGGTGACCAACTGCCCGGGTTAATCATAGATTTTTACAATGGTACAGCCGTTATTCAATCTCATTCGGCAGGAATGCATTTTGCCAAACCTCAGCTTGTTGCAGCTTTACAAAAAATTTATGGCAAAAAATTGTTAGCCATTTACGATAAAAGTGCTGAAACACTTGAAAAACAAACTGACTTAAAAATTGAAAATGGATATTTATATCAAGCTGAAAATCCTAAATTAATTGGCACAGAATACGATTGTAACTACCATTTAGATTGGGTTGAAGGACAAAAAACAGGTTTTTTTATCGACCAAAGAGAAAATAGAAAATTATTGGGCGAATTAGCTAAAGACAAATTGGTATTGAATACGTTTTGCTATTCAGGTGGTTTTTCTGTCGCTGCTCTAAAAAATGGAGCTAAAGCGGTTCATTCTGTCGATAGTTCTAAAAAAGCAATTGAACTAACCGATAAAAATATTGAGCTAAATCAACTTACTAATCATCAATCTTTTGTTTCTGATACGCTTACTTTCCTAAAAGAAAATAAAGAAATTTACGACATTATTGTGTTAGATCCTCCTGCTTATGCAAAACACAGAAGTTCGATGCACAAAGCTGTTCAGGGTTATAAAAGACTAAATGAAATGGCACTGAAAAACATGAAATCTGGTGGATTATTATTCACTTTTTCTTGTTCTCAGGTAATCAACAGAAAATTATTTTACGATACCATTATGGCTGCTGCCATTAGCTCACAACGGAATGTTAGGGTATTGTATCATTTATCTCAACCTGCCGACCATCCGGTAAACATCTTCCATCCCGAAGGCGAATATTTAAAAGGGTTGGTATTGTGGGTGGAGTAAAAAAAGAAGCCACCTAAACCAAAAACCCCACCCAACCTCCCCGAAAGGGAGGAGTATCCAACACACAAAGCCCATCAATACTGTCATTCTGATTTTCTATGATAGAAAACTTTGGAACTACAGGATTAAGAGTGAAGTTCTTTTATAAAAAAAATATACTATTAAACACAAATTGACATAAAAAATCACTACATACATACTAATGTGGCTAAAGCCAAATGAGTTGATTACGATTTATTACCCCGACCTTAAGGTCGGGGCTAAAAAACCAAATAACAAAAGGGCTTTAGCCACATTATATTATTGCCTTTGTTTGTTTCATCACAAACAAAAAATCGTTTGTAATGACACAAACGATGGCACAGAATATTCACTCTAAATTCTGTAATACCAAAACTTTTAATATTACCGTCATTGCGAGTGGAGTGAAATGAAACGAAGCAATCTGCCTAATCGAAGAACAGATTGCTTCGGTTGCCAAGCCCCTCTGGCCTTCCCAATACCTCGCAATGACGTTAACGAGTGGCTTCGCAATGATAAAAAAAGAAAATAATCGACTTTTACTAACTTCTCCCAAATACATGTTATTTTCTTAAATTTACATTCTAAAGTTTAAACAACTTCACTAAAACAAACTGAATGTTTACCAAAAGATTATACCTTTTACCTTTACTATTCTTATGGCTATTAAGCTTTAGTGCTTTTAGTCAAAAAAATAATCAACTAAATAACACCCTTATTTTTAAGGTTAAAGAGCAGTACAGAACGATTTGTTTTAATGATAAAATCAATCACCCACAGTTTGCTAAAATAAGTACTCAAATAGGAACAACTACTCTTGAAAAAGTATTTCCTGAAAAAACAAAAGAAGACCATCCCAATTTTATTGATTTATCGCTGATTTACCAACTTACTTACTCTCTTTCTATTGATGTTGAAACTGCTATACAAAGAATTGCAGCTTCTAAAATAATGGAATATGTGGAACCTTATTACTTACCCGAATTGACTTTTACCCCTAATGATACGCTGCTTTCTCAACAATATTACCTTGGTTTAATTGATGCTTTTAATGCGTGGAACATCAATCAGGGAGATACTTCTATAACCATTGGTATTACTGATACTGGTTGGGAGCCAGCACACCCTGATTTAATTTCAAAAATAAAAATTAATTATGCCGACCCTATTAATGGGATTGATGATGATAATGACGGCTACATAGATAATTACTACGGTTGGGATTTGGGCATGAACGACAACAATGCTCTTTTTGAATCTACCTCCCACGGAGTAGCGGTAACAGGAATTGCTGCTGCTGCCACCAACAACACTACTGGAATTGCAAGTGTGGGTTTCAACACTACCTTTTTACCAGTAAAAATTTCTAATGCTGCGGGTATATTAACACACGCTTATCAAGGAGTAATTTATGCTGCAGACTACGGTTGTTTTATCATCAATTGCTCTTGGGGAAGTTATGAAAATAGTCGTTTTCAGGAAGATATTATTAAATATGCTCAGATAAATAAAGGTAGTTTGGTAGTTGCTGCCGCAGGAAATGACAATTTAGAAACGCCTTTTTATCCAGCAAGTTATGATGGTGTGCTAAATGTTGCAGCTACCGACCAAAGTGATATTAGAAAAAGCAACTCCAATTTCGGCTACCATATTGATATTGCTGCTCCGGGAGAAATGATTTTTACCACCGTTAGCAACAACTACGGAACTAACAGCGGAACTTCTATGGCTGCTCCAATCGTTTCTGCTGCTGCTGCAATTGTAAAAAATGAATTTCCTACCTATACCGCTCAACAAGTAGCTGCCCAACTTAAAGCTACTACAGATGATATCAGCACACAAAATCCATCTTATATCAATAAACTTGGTACAGGCAGGTTAAATCTTTTTGATGCTTTAAACAACACTGCTGCTCAATTTGCAGATATTACCAACAAAAACATCACCGATAACAACAATAATATATTTATAAATGGCGATACACTTCGCATTATAACTGAGTTGACCAATTTTTTAAATCCTATTAATGGCATTAGTGTAACACTCAGTTCTTCCTCACCTTTTGTAAATATTATTAATAATATGAGCAGTTTTCCCAACTTAAACATGCTCGATACTGCCAGCAATTATGCTCAACCATTTACAGTAGAAATCCTTTCGGGAGCTAACCTCAACGAAAGTGTTTTATTTCAGGCAACTATAAGCAACGGCACTTTTTCATACAATCATTTTTTCACGCTGCTTATCAATCCAGACTTTATCCATTTGGAAGAAAACCTTATTAGCACCACCATTACTAGCAAAGGTAAAATTGGTTTTAACGATAATAACAACACTA
This sequence comes from Vicingaceae bacterium, assembly GCA_019429185.1. Lineage (GTDB taxonomy): Bacteria > Bacteroidota > Bacteroidia > Flavobacteriales_E > Vicingaceae > BRH-c54. Next base: position 2,151 of record JAHYJH010000054.1, on the reverse strand, counting down.
TTGGTAAAGGTTTTATTTACAAAGGCAAACAATTACTCTACGAAGCAGGTTTTATGATTACTGATGGCTCTTCAAGGGTTTCCGACCCCATTAGAGGAGCAAGTGGTTTCGATCAAGATTTTGGTAGTATTTTTAATGTAGCTTTTCATCCGCCTTATGTTTCTGCTTTAGATTTAATTGGTTTTATGGATGATTTACAATCGCCAACCCCTTTACAAGTTAGTATTAAACAAGTTTCTTATGCGTATCCAACTTCTCCCAACGACCATTTTGTGATTGTTGTTTATGAAATTGAAAACCAAAGTGCAGTAACACTTAACAATGTTTATGCTGGAATTTTTGCCGATTGGGATATTCTCCAACCAAGTGTAAATAAAGCAGGAACAGACCTCAGCAGAAAATTAGGTTTTGTGTATGCTCTTGATAATGACTCTTTGTATGCAGGAATTAAACTGTTAACCACCGACAATTTGGTGGCACACGCAATAGACGTAAACGGAAGTGGCAGCAGCATGAACATTAATGATGGTTTCACCACCTTAGAAAAACATACTGCCCTTAGCACCAATAATTTATTGGCAGGTGGCTTTAATGGCGATGATGTAGCCCATGTTATTAGTGCTGATAACTTTTCTGTTGCTCCAGGTGGTAAACATGTGGTCGCTTTTGCTTTGTTAGCAGGAGACAGCCTCTTACATCTTCAGCAAAATGCCGATGCTGCTCAAGTAAAGTTTGTTAATGATGCACTTTCAGTAAATGAACTGAACAATAAGCAGAATTTTTCTATTTTTCCAAATCCTGCAAAAGATGAACTTACCTTAGTTGGTTTGCCTGTAAATGAAAAAAACACTCTTTTTATTATTGATATTAGCGGAAAAATACTAATTGAAAGAACCGACAATTTCACTAATCGTATTGCTATTAAATCGCTACCTGCGGGAATTTATTTTCTGAATATTACTACAGAAAATCACCAACAAGTGCTGAAATTTGTAAAAAATTAAACACAAATGGACAGAAAAGAACACTGGCAAAAGATTTATACTTCTAAGCAATTAGATGAAGTAAGTTGGTACCAACCAACTCCCAAAACTTCTTTAGAACAAATTACCAAGCATTGTAAAGATAAAAATGCTGCCATTATTGATGTTGGTGGTGGCGATAGCTTTTTAGTAGATAATTTATTAGCCTTGGGTTACACCAACATTACAGTGTTAGATATTTCTGAAGCAGCAATAAACAGAGCAAAAGAAAGATTAGGCGAAAAAGCCAATAAGGTAAAATGGATAGTTGAAGATATTACCCTTTTTATCCCAACAGAAAAATATGATTATTGGTACGACAGAGCTGTTTTTCATTTTTTAACCGATAAAAAAGAGGTGGAAAGCTACCTTAATTTGGTAAACAATGCAGTAAGCAAAAATGGCAAGATGACCATTGCTACTTTTTCTGAAAATGGTCCTAAAAAATGCAGCGGCATTGAAATTCAACAATACTCTAAAGAAAGTCTTACCGATACCTTTAACCAACATTTTAAATTAGTAGAAAGTTTTTATATTGACCATCCTACTCCTTTTGATACCTCACAAAATTTTGTATTTTGTACCTTTGAGTATTTGTATTGATGATTACAGAGGATAATTGTATAATCGATTTTACTTAAATAGTTTCTTCTTAAGGATAAAAATCCAAATCAGATAAATAATTACTGTAGATATTGAGCTTAAAAACCAAAAAATGAGAGTTATTGCAAGTATTGGCATTCCGCAATTAATTTCGTCTGCACTCGGTTTAGGGTAGAAAAAATGAGGGTAAATGAAAAAGTTAGCTAAGAACACTATAATGAAAATAATGTAATCAGGGATATTCCATTTAACCTTTACATTAAAGTAATACAGAGCTAATTGAGTAATTGAAAGTATAAGAATTACAAATAAAATCATCATATATATTTCTTCAAATATAGAAAAAAAGCTAATAAATTGCTAATAATAACCAAACCAAAAGATTCCCTCCGCTGTCCTCTCTGTCCGTAGGTACTGTCATAAAAAACAAATAAAAGTCATATTTTTTTTATAATTTTGTTTCAGACGAAAGAAAGCACACTTCGATTCTTCGATGGATGTTTATCTTGTGAAGCTTCGGTAAAAA